>MGYM01000045.1:0-2724 GCA_001801745.1 Gammaproteobacteria bacterium RIFCSPLOWO2_02_FULL_38_11 | reverse complement strand
TTGTACCCGCCGCCTCACCCCCAGCCGCCGCCTCACCCCCAGCCTCAGCAGAAGCCATAATCGGAAAAAAAAACAAGAAAGAACTCAAAACCAAAAATAAAAATAAAATCCTTCGATTTTTCCCATCATATTTCATTTTACTTTCTCCTTTTGAAATAAAAAAATATCACAACGTGTTTGATTCTAACTAAAATCATTTCAGCAAACAATCTTAAAACAAAAAATAAGCTTAACTACCTGTAACCATTAATCTCCAAAGTAAATTAGAAGCACCGACGATATTAATTAATAACAACCCACCAAAGATATGGGTCATCGCCTTACCAAAAGAGGCCTGATGCCCTTGCTCTGCAACATGCACCATCATCATCCACCCTCGAACAAAAGACACCAAGCCCACTATTCTTACTAAACCCAATAAAGCAGGTGTCAACGCAAGTTGATAACCAAAAATACCTACATTCTGTGCATTAGCATAACTGATGGGTGTTACATTAGGATAACCAAAAGTCGTGACCATCAAGACAGAAAATGTCCTTGGCAACCACATTAATGCAACACACACTAAAAGATGCATGAGTGGTTTCATGATGTTCGTTTGAAGCGACATCATGGTTCTTTGCTCAGCATAAATTTTAAATTGAAAAACCGCCATCAGACCAAAAAAAGCACCTGCAAGATAGGCAAATCCTGTGATTAATTTCCAAAGACTTGTATAAGTACGAGCAAGATTATTAAGAAAGGCACTCAAATCAGCTTGCTGACCATTGACACTACAGCCTGCCAAAAAAATAAGAAAAACAAGAAAAACGATACTATTTGAGAAATAGCTTTTTACCGAAAACATAAAAGTATTTCTCCTTGTAATTCGCTTCGCTCATGATAGGCTACAAAAAAATCGTGCGACGACTTACTCTTCACCTCTAAACACAATTGTCCTACCTGAACTTGTATTTACAACACCTTGTACAGGATCAATGGAATTCACCACACCATAAGTTGGGATAGCATCTCCCTCTTTTACTGTCATACTCATCCCGCCTTCCTGTGTCGATAACCATGCTCTACCAGGAATAAGGGCTTGAATAAAAAGTATTTGAGGTTTTATTACCGGAGCTTGTTTTGAAACAGATTCCCTTTCTTTTTTCGTTTGATTATTGCCTAATACATGAAGCTCAGATTGTTGCTGTGTCACCTGACTCACTAAATCTTGTAACGTGCTATTAAGTGTTGCAATTTGAGAAGACATCACCGCTAAATTATTTTGTAAATCCGCCAAACTCGCATTGGTTCTCTGAACTCTTGCTTCCACAGAAGCATTACCTTCTTCTACACTCGCTAAACGATTTTCTAAATTCACAGCACCTTTTTGTATTACCATCATATTATTCGTTGGGACTTGTGGTTTTTGTTCAACAGGCATACTTATCGCTATGGGTTGCTCTACTTGAGTGAGCTCATATCTATTCTTTTTTGCTTTTTTCGAGGAAGAAACAAAGTGTACTCCAATCCAGAAAATGGCAAGAATAAAAACCACAATCAACACTTTCTTAAAATCAATTTTCGGTTTAGGAGGTGGAGAAAGCTCTTCGCTTTGATAGGCAGACGCCTGTGCTTCTCCAGGAATATGATATTCTTCTTCACTTGCCATTGTTACTCTCCAACTTAAGCATTACCAAAACTATTAACAACAGGTAATTTCAAATCATTTAAAACTAAAACACCTAGGCCTGTCCCTGCATAAACATAAACAGAAGGGGGTGTGGACTGAAAACTATTTAATACTGATGTGTACTGCGTACCCACATTTCCTAAAGCAACAGCTAATTCGCCAGAAGGTGATAAACTCGGCATATTTTTCTGGGTGTTAAATCCATTTGAGACAATCGTTGATCCTGACTGTGAGATAGCTTGCGCATAACCTTGCACGAAAGACGCTGCAAACATCGTGCCATAACGCAGTAAATAATGGTTGTTGGTGTAATCAGACAATCCCGTTCTAGCGGTATTAGGATCGATCGCAACAGCATTCAAGCTTACGCTATTTTCAAATTTTTCATAATTTAAACTATTAAAGGTGATCATGATTTTCTGCCCTTGATTGGTCAGAGAACCAATGAGCTTCCCACCCTTCAACTCACCATTCGTAATCGTTGCAAGAATCGGACCCGGCTCATCACTACTTATCGTATTATCCAATACCGCAAACATAATGGATCCTGCTTTAATTGTAGGACCATTCCCACCACCAATACCGTATGCTCCACCTGCTCCCCTATTTGCAAGTTCACCAACACCGGGAGCACCTCCTTCTGGCGTTTCTTTTTCTTGCTGTCCCCCCACTTCATATCGCTGGCTTGATGGCCCCCAAGCAGCAAGCAGTTGGCCTACCTGGCCTGACATCGAACCTTGCATTTGAAATTTTTTCTGTTGCGCCTCCGCTTCGCTTAACTGCGCAGCTTGTTTTTCTAAAAGTGCTTGAAGTTGTGGATTAGGTGTTCCAGGGGCCCCAGGCAATGCGCCAAACTGACCAGCATTATTTCTTTGTTGTGCTGTTGCTACTGTATTTTGATTCGCAGTTCTGGCATGCTCAACCGCATTCGATACAGGAATAAATTTCCCGTTTGGCCCCACAACACCTACTTGAGCACCATAAGCATTATAAAAAGGTGTTCCTACTGTAAGTTTCGCAGGTTTTTTTGTTGTACCTGCAACTTCTCCTAT
>MGYM01000044.1:57091-58748 GCA_001801745.1 Gammaproteobacteria bacterium RIFCSPLOWO2_02_FULL_38_11 | reverse complement strand
GGCAGTTGAAATATTTAACGGATTTTCAAGACTACTACTTTCACAAACTTTATCTAACTGCCAATTTGAACATGCTGTGCAAACCAATTTATTCAGTTCAGGATATTTTGAATTTAGCTCGCCTGCTAACGTTTTAATTTCTTGTGCCGCTTTAGGGTTTTTTTCAAAAATTTCTGAAAAATTGAAGTTTTTTACTATTCCTTTTATAGATAGCAAAACAAGCAAAATGACCGCTGCTTGCTTAAATACTGGAGAATTAGAATCTTGCAGTATCAACGTAACATGGTTTAAAACTCGATTCACAAAAATTTTGTTTTTTTGGATATCAACGATTGAAAATCTCTCGTGCAAAACACATAACTCAGGAACAAACAACATCGTAATGGCTTGTTCGGTTGTTACATATTCCCCCGCCACTATAAAAGAAACAAATCGATAAAAAAGTTCAGGCGACATATCTTTATCAAGAAGTTCAAGCACCCCGGAGTTTTGTTTGATACTCTCCGCTAGTTTCTTTTGTAATGCCAAAACAAACTCAGTCGATTGGCTATCTTCGGGGAAAATAAACTCAAGCTTGATTTTCCTTTGCTTAACCAGCTCAATAAATTTTTCTAAAATAATCGTATTATCCGCTACATCGTTCAAGCTCTGGATTTCAAGCAAACGAGTAACAGCATCATTAAGCACTCCAATTTCATTCGATAGCGCTGTACGTATAAACCAACATATCAAAAATTCATTTGGAAATGGAATACACTTCAAAAAGGCCTGAGTTGCGCTGTACTCTGGTGTATTATCTTCGACAAAAAAGTCAAGTCGTTCATAAAGCTTGTTGATGCTCTGATCAGAGCAGGCAATAAGAGGGGAACGAGTACACAACGATACAAGAAAATCAAATGTTTTTTTAGGTGTGTTTTCTTCGACAGAAGCATTGAAGTAATTCGTATTACCGGTGAAGCACCTAAGCAAAGACTGTGCTTTTCTTAATTTCTCTCCTAGGCTGTATTGGTTAATCAAGGGTTGAGCTTTGTCACTCAAACTTTCATAGATCGCAAGCAATTTATCACCCGGAAGCACATTGCCAGTCCTAGATATATACGTACGAGCAACAACGATAAATTCGCTTGCAAGCTGAATTTCATCAGTTTCGCTAGATATTTTATTCCATCTTTTTAATAACTCCGCTTCAGTGCTCTTATCAAAGCTTTTATCAGAATTAAATAAAAGCTGATGGACAAGCGCAGCATAAAAATGAGTATCAATTATACGTAGTTTTTCTTTCAACAGATCCAGCGTCTCAGCATCAAGTCCAGACTTAAGAACCAAGTCTAGCAGTGTATTCAATAATTCATCCGGATTTTTTTCTACACTATTGCGCAGCTGAACGGGCTCGAGAGCTTTAAGAAGTTCCGCATATTTTTCTCTTTTTTCTAGAAAGAAAGGATGTTCTACCACCTGCAAATAAGTTTCTAGTTCACTACCCTGTTTTTTTCCTAAATTTCTAGCCAACTCTAAAGCGTTCGCAAAAACCTCATCCGTTTTTTTGGGTTGATTTGATATGTTTTTCAATATTTCCCGAAATTCTTTTAGGACATTGCGACGCTCATCGTTCCACTCCAGCTTACCCTCAAGGTCAAATAAATAGTTAGCTCTGCGC
>MGYM01000044.1:54345-57066 GCA_001801745.1 Gammaproteobacteria bacterium RIFCSPLOWO2_02_FULL_38_11 | reverse complement strand
CTTGCTCAAGAAATCTGCCTGAAAAAATTCTTTCTACTTGTGGAAACCCCAAGTCTATAAAATGAAATAATAAATTTAAGCTAGTAGGATAATCAGCATAAGAGCTCCTAACTAACTCTCTGGTATTAAGCAAATTATTTTCTAAATAGGGAGTTAATAACGATAATATGTTTTTTCCAAACTCAACATCTGCGCTGCTAAATAAGCACCTAACATGATACTTCAAGAAGAAACCAATTTCATCGTTATAGTTTTTAGTAAGCGCACGCTGTAAAAGATCCAACTTGACAGCGTTACTGTTTGTTTTTAAAAGTAAAAGTTTATCAGAATAAAAACCTGTAATTTCAATTAGCTTATAGTAATTTTTTTCGGTTATTGTTACTTCTGCAAGATAAGTCGAAAACTCTTTGAGTGCCCGAGCTATCGTTTTTAACTGCTCTGGTAGTTGTGTAACTTCACGAGCATTAAAATTAGCGACATGTTCTGAGAGAATCTCACCCCAAGGTAGATGCTGTAATTCTTCAAAAGCCTTGTCTTTTAATAAGTGGAAAAACAGGGCTTTACTTTTTTTAAGATATTTTACTGCCCTTTCTTCATTTTTTTTTACATCCAAGAGAAAATTACTTTCTACTTGTGACTCATCAAAAGCATAACCATAAATCAACCTAATCAATTGAACCTGCAACTCTTCTGAAAACAGATCAATGGGAATTGGATTTTCCAAAAAGTATTTAAAGCAATCTGCTTGATTACCACTTCTTAATGCTAGTTTAATTAAGTTTTCCGCTGAAACAATGCGTTCCCTTTCATCAGTCCTGATTCCACTCTCAAACCAAATTGGTTCTAGATAGAGAAGTGCTATTTGTAGTACAACAAACACTTGTTCAAGCAGAGCGAGATTATCTGCTAAAATTTTTTCTTGCTCTGCCTGGCTAAACTTATACAAAAAGCGAAGGACACTATTGGCAATACATGCTCTGCTTAACGATCCATCATTATTTTCTTGGGAACGCTTGGTTGCCAGTTGGTAAAAAAGCGCAACTAGGCCTTCACCAAACAGCTTATAATAATACTCAAAGCTAATAGTTACCTGAAAACCAGCAGAGATCCAAGAATATAACTTATCCAACGCAGCTTGTTCTTGTTTTTGCTGATCGGACAAATACTCAAGAACACTCACCTCTGAATGTTTGTGACGTAAAGACCACAGTCTAAAACATGTCAATGCTCTTCCATATTTTTGCAATAAAAACGGAATAAAATCTTTATGCTGATAAGCAAGCTGATAATAATCTTCTTGGATCAGTGCAGGAAGATTAGTTGGATATCGAGTTAATATCATTATGGCAGCAGTGCTATTTGAAAAGCCTGCTGAAACAAATTGTTGTGCTGAAAGCGCTGCTAAATGCGCCAATATAATCTTATTTTCTTGCCCTCTTTGCGCCTCTATTTTGGCAATAACGATAAATAACAACTTTGCTTGTTGGTCTGGATCTAAGCTATGGTAAAGCTTGGCATTACTGATTATCGCCAAACCCAGGGTGGTGTTGTTTCCTGCCAGCCTTAACAAGGAGGCAGCACTCATTTGAGTATAATTAATCAGTTGAGAAATATTGATAGCATCTGGCGGGTTATAAAAAATAAGTCGACGCTCACTATTATCCACCGAAGATTCTTGCGAAGAAGATGCTGTTGTCTCCCAAGTTCTGGTCTCTAGCGCCACGAAAACATCTTCTTGTTCTTGGAAGAGTTCAGGAGCCTCTTTGATCGCTTGATCTAGCTCAGCGCGCTTTTGCGTATCTTGCAAAAAAACATAAGCCTCATTTACTACCAAAAATGCAGCATCACTTCCTAAGCGATCAGAATGAGTTTCAAGCGCTCGGCTTTTATAAGCTTTTTTTATTTGTTTTAAAGTAATCTGGCTATAATCACCGTCCTTAGGTATTAGTCGTAGATCCGCATAGTAGTTTCTCATGAAAGCCCCGTTTACATTTTAGAGTAACAGGCTGATTATATACATATATCATGTCTTGAAAAATTAAGATTTTATTAAGGGCATCTCTAAAAATTAGAATTTTCTCTGTAGGGGACAATTTTTCATAAGCTAGTCTCCGTTGCTGCCCAAAAGGGTTGCTGAAATAATTTAAAAATTAAATTTTAAAATTCTTAAAAGCCTTAAAAGCCTTATCCAAGCTGCTGCGATGAGCTTATTCGATTTTTATTTCAGTTAAAAAATTATAAAAAAAATTTTATATTATTATTTTATTATCTTTGGCTTGTCACGGGTACTGAAGAGGGGGGGGGTGCTCCAGCTGCTTCACTTTCTTCTTGTGACACACCACCGGCCTTCTGAGAAAAAAACATATTAGAATCCGAATGTGGGGACTGCTCCTCTTGCGATGTCGAAGAGGGCGGTGTCGCTGCAACCATCTTCTTTATTTCCTCGATTTCTTGTATTGCCTCTTGCGCCTTCCTTTCTACGCGTGCTTTTCCCCATATTTCTTCCAATCTTCTCTCTGCAGCTGTGAACCTCTGTTCTATTTCCAGGCGCAGTTGCGCTACATCTGCTTTCGCTTCCGATGCTGCTGTTGACGCTTCCGATGCTGCTGTTGACGCTTCCGATGCGGCTGTTGACGCTTCCGATGCTGCTGTTGACGCTTCCGATGCTGCTGTTGACGCTTCCGATGCTGCTGTTGACGCTTCCGATGCTGCTGTTGACGC
>MGYM01000044.1:22109-54270 GCA_001801745.1 Gammaproteobacteria bacterium RIFCSPLOWO2_02_FULL_38_11 | reverse complement strand
GCGGCTGTTGACGCTTCCGATGCGGCTGTTGACGCTTCCGATGCTGCTGTTGACGCTTCCGATGCTGCTGCTTCCGCTCGCGCTGCTGATTCTGAGGCTTGCGATGCTGCTGCTTCCGCTCGAGAGGCTGCTTCTTTTGCTTGACCCACTGTTTCGTCTAGTTGCACCAACCCGTCCTCCATTTTTCTTATATTCGCACGATACGCACTGATAAATTCAGTCCATTCTTCTTCTCGCTCTTGTTTCTGATCTTGATATTGCGCTTCCCATTTTTCAAAAAAATCATTTTCATCCGCCTCTTCACCAGAAGTATTATTCAAAGAATGAGAAGCAAGATACGCTTTCGTTTCTTCACTCAACGCCGCTTGTGTCTTCTTTCCCGCTCGCAGCGCCATCAATTCTTCTAATACAAATCCCTTACATAAAGGATCATCATTCACCACTTGTGATAACGCTGTTGTGTTTATATTAAGATGCCGGTCAGAATGATATTTACGTTGCAATGCCTTTGAAACCGAACGCAGCTTGGAAAGAAGTTGCTTCATCACTTCTCTAGATAAGCTGCCTTCCTTTTTTTTCTCTTCAATAAATGTCCCTGTCGCTTCAAACAATTCATCCAATTTTTTTAGATCATCTAGACATTGTTTTTTTAATTTTTCTGCTGTTGTTGGTTCGTCTGACTGACGAGCTTGCGTCAAAAATTCTATTCTGTTTTTGTATTTCTTAGACCACTCGCGCACAACAGGATCAGTCGCATCACTTTTTAATTCCCTTGTATCAGAAGGTAAGTTCCTGCTTCTTTTTTCCGATCCTGTTTCTCTCCTGCTACTAGTACCAGTAGAAGACGTTGCGCCACGCGTTTCTTGCGTAGCGCTCTCTGTAGCAGTAGGAGAAGCAGATCTCTCCTCAGGTAGAGGAAAGGCAGAGCTTCTTGTATCCACTGGCGCTTTAGTCGGCGCTGCAGAAGGTTTCTCCTCCGGCTGGGGTTTTGTAGATGGCACATCGCGAGGGATAGATACCAAAGAGGCCTTGAAACTCGCCACCTCTTTTTCTAAAAGTATTGATTCATTTCGTACAGTTGACCGATATCCCAACTTCTTTCTCTTCTCTACAAATAATGCATTCAGTGTCGTCTGTGTTTTTTCCGAAAGAACAGGGGGTGGGGCTTGTGATGAAGATGAGCTTGCTTGCGCATTCGTCTGCGAGGACTTTTCCACTACCGCTATCAAATCAGAAAGCACGTTCACTGCTTCAGCGGCATACGCGACATTACGTAATTTCCCCACCGGATTCATTATCCATATGAGAAAATGATTAAGCCACGCTAAAAATCCTTTCGGTTCTTCATCATATTTTGCAAAAAATTGTTTTGCCTTTTCCTCTTTTTTTTCTCCTTCTTTTATCACAGGCACAGCCGATTCGTTAATATAACGCTGTAAGGCAATTTTTCTCTTGTTAAATGTCTCCATCCACTCCTCGGCTGTCCTAGTCATACTCGTTCACTCACCTCGTCACTGACTTGAGAAATGTATTGATTTTTAGTTTCTTCTTGTCGTCACACCCTATAACATTTTTCTTTGTTTTAGTTCGGCTGCTTCTGACTCTGATAATTCTATTCGATGTATTATTACCCCTCCTCCACCGGTCTGAGAGGGCAAGTGTGGACTTGACCTTCTTAGCTCCCTCATGAGCTCTTCAAGAGTCATTCCCATCTGCTTATTAACCAAAACATACGATCCTGATAAAGAAGATGACGATGACACCCCATTTTCTTTTGGTGGCAGCGGTTGCGGCGACTGACCTCGTGATTCCCCTATAGTCGATATAGAAGATGACGATGACGCCAGATTATCTTCTTCTTGCGGCGCCGACATAAAAAACGCATAAGCATTCGGACGCGGGGGCTGTGTCGTTATCGAAGAAGAGGGCTGTTCATCTTGCGGTGTCGCATTCCTAATCGCCTCTTCATTGCCTCGATCCTGTATTATCTTCTGTGCTGCCGTGTGATCCGCTGCTGCTTCCGCCGCAATAGTCGCTTTCATCGACTCCAATTTAGCGTTTACTTCTAGTAACTTAGCAAACATCCACGCCTTACCTACTTCTGCTTCCTTTGCTTCCTTCTCTCTAATTTCTAGCCTTTCAATTATTTCTTTCTGTGTTTGTGTCGCTGCTATTCGCGTTTGCATGACATCTGTTTCCGCTTTCTTCGCCATACTTTCTAGTTTTTCTTTCATTTCCGCTTGTGTTTGCGCTACCTTTTCTTCTGCTTGCGCTGCTTTTGCTTTCAATTCCTTCTCTGTCATTTCTAGCCTTTCATTCATTTCTTTTTGTGTTTGTACTATTTTCTCTTCTGCTTGCATCGCTTTTGCTTTCAATTCCTTCTCTGTTGTTTCTAGCTTTTCTTTCATTTCCTCCTGTATTTGTGCCGCTGCTATTCGCGCTTGCATGACATCTGCTTGTGCTTTCTTCTCCATACTTTCTAGTTTCTCTTTCATTTCTTCTTGTGTTTGCGCTGCCTTTTCTTCTGCTTGCGCTGCTTTTGCTTTCAACTCCTTTTCTGTGGTTTCTAGTTTCTCCTTCATTTCCCGCTGTGTTTGTGCCGCTGCTATTTGCATTTGCATGACATCTGCTTGTGCCTTCTTCTCCATACTTTCTAGTTTCTCTTTCATTTCTTCTTGTGTTTGTGCTGCTTTTTCTTCTGCTTGCAGTGTTTTTGCTTCCATTTCCTTTTGTATTTGTGCCGCTGCTATTCGCGCTTGCATTACCTCAGATTCCGCTCTCTCTGCCATAGCTTCTAGCCTTTCATTCATTTCCCTCCGTGCTTGCGCCGATTCTGTTTTTGCTTGCGCCGATTCTGTTTTTGCTTGCGCCGATTCTGTTTTTGCTTGCGCCGATTCTGTTTTTGCTTGCGCCGATTCTGTTTTCGCGTCCGTCGCGTCTTTTTGCGCTTGTGTTGCTTTTTCGTCCGACAGCTTCGCTGCTGTTTGCGCGTCCGTCGCTTTCTTTTCCGATTGCGTCGCTCTTTCGTCCGACAGCTTCGCTGCTGTTTCCGCTTCCTCATATCTTCTGCTTGCCACATTTGTTCTTTCTTCTGATAGAGCTAATTCCGTTCGGTGTCTTGTCCTTTCTTCTTCTCTTTCTCGTTCATGCTCTCGTTCACTCTCATCAAATCTCTCACGCCAATCTTGATCATGTCTCGCTCTCTCGGCATTGAATTTTCGGTGAGTTTCTATCACCGCCGTATTCATATTTAAATGCCTTATGCCCGCATGACTTAAGTCTTCCGGGCTAGAGAATACGTCCGATCCATACAACGGATTGACTGCATTTTCTCCAAAAGTAGAGGGGCGAAAATCAGAAAAAAGCCGCCTTAATATCAAAAAAATAAAAGAAGAATGCTCGTAGATGAAGCTGGAGGGAAGGGATGTGTTTCTCAGATCAAAAATTAAATAGGCCAGTCTGTCTTCAGTTTCTTTCGTGTTTTCCTTCTTCGCTTCTCGTTCTAAAATATTCAAACAACTCAAAGCCAACAGTTGATAATCCAGCCTGTGTTGTCTTCGTGCTTCTTCTATTTTTTTACGATCTTCTTCCCGCACTTCATCGAGCGGAACCGCATTTTCTTTATTAGCTTTTTCATAAGCTTCCAAAATACCCAGAATATCTCGCAAAAAAGGCTTCGAATCTTTAAGAGGATTTGTCTTCATTGACGTCAACTTCCCTGAAAAACAGGCTGTAACATATTCAATAAATTTCACTAAATTTCTGTTGTTATGCCTATCTGCATCCGTCAAAATCCTTAAATCGATCAGTTCTTCAATGATGGGAAATAAATTATTACTGCTGATAGCGCTAATGCCACCTTCCAACATTCGACACAACTCATTAGAACTTAATCCTAATCCCTCCGCCTGCTCTTTAAACCAAGCTTGAAGAACAGGACATAAAGCAGATTGCGGATCCCTGGCATAAGACAAGGGGATTAAATGATTTTGATTTTGTCGATTCAGAGCCGGTCGTTGATCTAAAATCATTTGAAGTACTTCGGCTTGTCCTCTATTCTCTGTCGGTCCTCCATAAACCTCAAAAAAATAATGCAAGGGCATATTTCCCAGTTCATCGGCAACACAATACATGTTGTGAAAGGGGGGTAGTTTAAAATCAGAATACATTTGTAAAAATAAAGCATGATTATTTCGATAACGTTCTTGCATGGCTTCTAATTTTTCTTTTGGAATAGGCGTTTGAGCGGCAGGCGTACTGCTCGAAGCCGTAGCTGGGACAGCCACCTTCTCTTCTATCTGTACATCGCTCGTGCTTACCGCAGGAGCAGTGGGTGCAGATGAACTGGAGGGGGATTCTTCTTCTCGAGGCGTTTGAGCGGCAGGCGTATTACTTGAAGCAGCATCTGAGGCAAGATTCTCCATCGGTATATAGCGTCTATTTACCGCAGAAAAAGCAGGTACATTAGTCTTAGAGACAATAGGCACAGGAGCAATACGAAACATCTCCTCAAAAAAACCCTCACATTGCTTATGAAAATCATTTAATTCAATTTGTGCTTTGTCTTCATCAACTACAACTATTCCCAATTTTTTCTTTTCAGAAACCGCGTTGGTTAATATACGAAGCAGGTCGGTGTGCTGGTTGACAATAGTATCTGTTAATAATTCTCTACAAAAATCTTGATAAGATCCTGACAAAGTTTCCAAGCGCTTAAGATCGCCTCGTTGTCCTCTATCTCTCACACAACTCATGACAGTTTGAGATTCCGTGCTTGGCCTTGGCGCAAAAGGATGTTGTTCTGTGATGTTTTTAAATGACTTCGCCATTTCTCGGCGCGAATCGTCAGAAAGATCAAGTAAACAGCTCAGTACGGTTTCTTGTTGTTTTTGATATGCCGTAACAACAGCGCTTACTATTCGTTGTTCTTCAGAAGAACGTTTTATTAAAGCTTTTCTTTCGTCTGCTACTTGCGCGGCAGCGCTCGTTGAAGCCGTGTCATTTGAAGTTGGAATTTCTTCGAGGTTGTTACTAGGAAGCGCTTGGCTATTTTGGGGTTCGTTTGGGACGGAAGCAGGGGTCATACATTTTCTCCTTTGTTTTTTAGAATTAAAAAAATCAAACTTATCCTAGCATAGCGTCAAAAATTAAAAAAGGTAATTTTTAGATTATAAATTATTTTAAATAATTGAACTTTTTTATTGTTTATTTCATCTTTATCTTCGCGCTTATTATTTATTTTTTGTCTTAATGTTATTATTATTTCAATAAATAAAGTAGATAATTCATGAATACTGTTCCCGCTGTTTCTACAACCCCTCCTTCGGATAAGGATAGTAATATCCTTATTAATCATAAAGATGTTTCTGTGAAAATGCTTTTTTTTAAGAATTCCTGCGTTTCGTGCAAAATTTCTAATTTTCAGAGGTGTTCTTCAGCTTAAGTTAATGTTTTTAGAGATTATGGAGGATAGAATAAAAAGCTCATGGGATTTTAAAAGAGATTCTAATAATGAAAATTTCTGCTTATTTCTTTAATGTTTTTGCCAGAACAGGAGAAGGCTCTCCTTATGAAAATAAGAAAATATTTAAGAAGCAGCGCATAAAGGCTCTGTTTTTTGAAACGTTTGATGTTTTAGTGGGAGATCCATTATGGGAATTATTTTCGATAAATAATAATGATCAGCATATTGGTATCCTAGATTACTTATTTCCGACACAGCTGTTAGCCAAGTTTTTGTTGAAGGGGAGTTCTTTTCAGGGAGAAAAATCATATCAGGGAGAAAAATCATATTATGAGTCGAAAGAATTGGCTTATGATTTGTTTGGCGGAATTCTAACTTATTTTATTTTGATGCTCCTTTGGTTCGTATTGCAAGCGATTCAATATTTGATAGGTTTTGTTTTAGCTGCGCTTGTTACACTGGTTGGTGCTGTAGTGATACTAGCTCAAGGTGATTTACGTACTACACTTCCAGTTCTGAATTTTCAGGATGATGAGATAGGTGATGTGGGTGTGGAATCTCTTGTTGAGGCGCTTAAAAAAAACAGAGTTATTAGAGAACTTAATCTTAAAGGCAATAAAATAGGGGATGTTGGTGCGAAAACCCTTGCTAGAGTAATAAGAGATAACACTACGCTCATGACGCTAAATCTTGCTAGCAATGAAATAGGTGATGCTGGCGCAAAAGAGTTGGCGCAGGCACTTAAAGATAACCGCACGCTCACGACGCTAAATCTTAACAACAATAGAATAAGCGAGGCTGGCGTAAAAGAGTTGGCCCAGGCACTTAAAGATAACCATACACTCACCACACTCGGGCTCGTGGATAGTGAGATTTGCGGTGATAATGATGTGCTGAACATACTCCAGCAAAATTATGCTCTAACAGAGTTTTTATACGATCGTAGATCTTATATTGATAAGAACCGCGAATCTTATGTGGAGCTTCTAAACCGTAATAAGAGAATCGGCGTACGAGAACTTAACATTTTTCTTGAAGAAAGCAGCATAGATAATAAGGTATTAAGTGATATTTCCAAACGACTCAGAAAATTAGTGGATTTCATTAGAGAGGAAAAATTACCTCTGACTCATTATCTGGATAAACTCTATCGTCTGTGTTCAGCTGTTTTAAGCCTACATCAAGCAGTTTCATCTGAATCTTCTGCAATTGATGAAAGGGAATATTATGAAGACGCCTTAAGACTTCTTCTTCAGCCTTTTCATGATCCTGAACTACGAGGTAAAGCAAGAGACAGGCTTAAAGATTGTTTGGTACAACTCATACGTTTAACTGCCGATTCAACTGATCAGAATGAAAAAGACAAGCATACTGCGTATGCAAGATTGCTTGCTTATCATCTTCGTTACAACCGTCAAGACCTCGCTTTTGGCATAGCGATGAATGCGTTCAATCCAAAAATAGACATTGCACCGTCTCTAGAAAAATTTATGACTTTTGATGACCTGGTTGTTATTGCTAGGAAAGTATTAAAGGCATTAAAAGAAAAAAGGGAAACAGTCAATTCTTCTAGCTGTTATCTAGCATTAATAAAAGAAATTAGTCTCTTAAGAGTTATTGTTAATCAACAAGATTATCATCACGCTGAGGTCACCGCTTTATTTTCGCTACCTTCTTTTGTCAAAGAACTTCATGCGGAAAATATCAAGGCATTGTATTTACTTGAAGAGTGTTTAGAAGACTCTTCAATAGATCCAAGGAGGGAGGATACGAGAAATTATGTTTTGAGTTTTGATCAAACACCGGGAGTTCTTTTCGAATATTTAGAAGGGGTTCGGAATCAATATTTTGTGGAAAAAGCAAAACCGGATCATTTTAAAGAGATTCTCGCTGAAGCTACGAGGGCCAGTTTAAGGGGAGCATGCTTTTATTATGAAGGAGCCAGCACTTCTGATACTGCCTCTTTCTCAAGAGAAAATGTATCTCCTCTTCCCACGGCGGCGGGTGCTGCAGAACGTTCAAAGCCAATACAAACAGAGATAGAAGCACAGCGCGCGCAGGATAGATGCCCTATGATGATTGAGCAAGCGCCCTGTGTGCTTTCTTCTTCAGGGAGTGGGCTTGGATTATTTGCGTCGTCTTCTTCTGTGAGGGCAAATCCCTCTTCTCAACAATTTTCTTCGTCGCAAACGGCCTCATCTTCTTCATCGATGGTTTCACAAATGTAGCTTGTAATACCAGACAGCGGAGGAGTCAAAGTCGGCAAAGTTTTTTAATCGTTATAGATTTCTTTTTGATACCCGACTTTAATAACCAGCACTATAAGTTCATTATCTTCAATACGACAGATAATCCGTGCATTTTGTACCCTGTAGCGCCATAAGCCGTGCTTATCATAGGATAAGGGTTTGCCGAATCGTCTCGGATCAGAATCAGCAGCAATACGTTTTCGTAAATATTTCAGAATATTTTTTTGTAGCTGTTTATCTAATTTTCTAAACTCTTTTCTAGCGCGATCATCCCACTCAACTGTCCAAGTCAATTTCTTTCTCCAAATCGTCTAATGACCATCGTTTTGCGGGCTTTTCTAATCTATCTAAAGAAAGATAAATGTCTTCTAACGCCTCAAGATGATCGATTACAGCTTCTCGGACATAGTATGTTTTTGTGCGGCCTGTTTTTTTTGCTAAAATATCAAGTCGTTTTTCAATTTCGTCTGGTAAGCGGATGGCTAACATAATTCACCTTTTGATATAGTTGTATATCATATGTAATGCAAGTATATTACAAAAAACAAATAAAGCAAGTCTTGTGTTGTTAGCAATATAAAAACAAGGGAAGTTCCCTACAGAAAAATTACAGATAGTTAAGCCTGTTTTTAAGGCTCCCTTAATGATAGTTTTCTATTGTATATCTATAATAAATTTATGAAGCAAAGAAAGGAGGTATCGTATGTCTACACGAAAAGATACGAAACATTCATTAGATAATAAAACCGAGATGAAAAAGAAACACAAAATGGTGACGGGCGAAAGAGGGGAGATCACAATCGATATTTTATCTAAAGAAAAATATGCTTCTGATGATATGCTTTCCTCTGATTCTGAAAAAAAGAAAAAAAAGCGGATTCGTATGTCGTTTGAAAGAATGCGTGAAAGCATCAACCATTATTTGCTCTTGATAAAAGAACAGTTAGCCTTAAGAGATAGGATTGCAGAAAAACATCGTTCGACGGAGAGGGGAGGCGGTGATTGGCGTTTTGAGGAAGATGAGGAAGAAGAGCAGGAAATAGCAGAGCTTAATGCCTTAAGAGAAGAATCGAATAAATTACGAGAAGAAGAGATGTTACGATGGGTAACACAAACCCGAAATGAATTAGAAGAGTTAGATGAAGAAGCTAAAATTTTAAAAGAAAAAGATCAAGATTTAGGCGAAGAAGAGAATGAGTATCAGCTCATGAAAGCGATCTTCTCTGAAGAAAACTTGAATGCTTCTTATGATTATGTTTGCCAACTGGCACAAGCTATTTTTAATGAGTATGAGAAAGAACAAGGAAATGAAAATAGAGTTAAAGATCCGGGTGCAGAAGCTCAATTGGAAAAAGGAAATGAGCCTAGCCTTCGCGATCCTGGCATGGAATCTCGACTAGAAAAAAGA
Organism: Gammaproteobacteria bacterium RIFCSPLOWO2_02_FULL_38_11; assembly: GCA_001801745.1. GTDB lineage: Bacteria > Pseudomonadota > Gammaproteobacteria > HIGHO2-12-38-15 > HIGHO2-12-38-15 > HIGHO2-12-38-15. Next base: position 45,149 of record MGYM01000044.1, on the reverse strand, counting down.
AGTAGAGTCAAAGACCCTGGTGAAGCACTCCAGAAAGAACAAATGAATGGAGATAAATTTAAGGCGCTTATTGAAGAACCGCGTGCAATGCAGCAACTCACTAAAGACTTAATTCATGATACGAAAAAACGACTTTATTATCATGAGAAGCCTACGCCCGAGTCATCTGTTGAGCAGACGACAGAATTGATGTTAAGTCGATTGCGTGACAAGGGTGTGGCGATCACTAAACCTGCTTTATATTACCTCTCATTAATAAAAACGGGTCATTTCTTTAGGAAAAAGGAGCCTGATCTGGTGTCCTTGGTGGAAGCACGAATGGCCAAGAAAGAAGAAATTAAAAGGGAAATAGAAGCCGTGCACTGCCAGCGTGAGCAACTTGCTAAAGATTATGAGAATGTATGTGGACGAGTGCAAAAACTCTCAGAACATTTAGAAGAAGTGAAGTGTCACACTAAGCTTCCTTCCGGGGTGAGTGATCAAGCGGCCGAAGTGATGAAAATAGCAAAAGAAAAAATGCATGCACTTTCTTCTTTTCAAAATAAACCGGTAGAGTTGCAACACGGTTCTTCTTCTGGCATGAAGCCGCGTGGGAGAGCGTAGAGATTTTTTTTCGCGCTTACAGCGCTTGGGGTTTGTGGAAAATTCAATACCTAGGGTTTCGTTGTGCTTCGCACAACTCACCCTAGGCTATGCGCGTGCCGCGCTGTCAGGTCTTCGACCTGATAGACTCATCATAAACAAATTCTAGGAGTTTTTTCAGGCCGAAGGCCTGAAAACGAAGTTTAGCCCAGCCGAAGGCAAGCAAAGCTTGCCGCAAGGCTGGGTAATAATGAGAATAGATGTTAGCGCTGTAAGCGCGAAACTTGATTTTTAAATTTAATTTAAAAAACGCGGAGATAGCCGACTGACGATTTCTCCGAGCTTCCCTTGCCTCAGGGCTTTCTGTGTTTCTGCGTCGAAGCTTACCCGCTCCGATGGAATATTGTTTTTAGAGTTTTCGAGTCGTTCAATCATCTTCGTTGCTGCCGTTATCTTGTCCCACTTGGAGCAAGCGCCAAAAAATTTAGAAATGACAGGTTCTCTGTAAAACTCTCTATTGTCATTTTTACGGTTTTCTCGATAATCTCGTAAGCTCTTTATCGTATCGAGTTGAATAATAAAAGGATGGTTTTTCAAGCATCGATCATAGAAATCCAAAAATAATTTTTCTTGAGACCGTTCCTCCGTGTTTTTGCTAGAAAATAAATGTGTGGAAATAGGATACTTATTAAATGTTTCTGACAATAAACTTCTTGCATTCTCTCTCTCTTGCTTGTTGGCCCCTGGCATATCTAATTTTGTAAATACTAAAAATACATGCGCATGATTGTTTAGATACATTAAATTGCGTGGTAAAAACACGTCGGGCACTTTATTTAAAGTTGAATTATCAACAATGAAAAAATAAATAGGCGAGATGTCCTCTTCTTCTCCTCCTTCACAATCGCTGTCTACAACAGATTCTTGAGGAATTTGTCGTTTCTCTTCGATGTCTAAGCTGACTTCAGAAGAAAAATTTTTTTTTGCTTCTGCTTGGAGTGCTTTTTTTACTTCGGTCTTCCCTGAGTCCTTAGATCCAAAAAAAATGACTTTAATATCGAAACTCATCGTGACCTCTCTTGATTAAGCTTGTAAATTTTCCTTAATTTAAGATTTATAAAACAATGGGGAGTTGTTAAATTAATCGTTCTGCAGTATTAAAAATACCGTATTAAATACGGAAAGGGAGGGTAAGCTCGCCTGAGGTTCAGCTAATGAACCTCAGGGGCGGGTTATAGGATGGAAGTGCGAAAAAATAATAATAAAACGAAGCGTGTTTAGTGTGGAGAAGGGCTGGGTCGTCGTTCTTCAGCAGCGGAAGAAGCGCTTGTTTGTTGTTCCTCTGGTATTTGTGGCTGTTGTTCAGCCAGTTCTTTTTCCTTCACAGCTTGTTGTTGAGCGTAAATAGCGGCTTTTTCTACTAATTCAGTGAGAGAGGCGGGGATGGGCGTTGCTGGCGTGATGTAGTTAAATACCTGTTTTATTGTTTCTAGCTCAAGATCCAAAACTTTTTGAAGAGGAATTTTAAATAGTTCTACAAGGTTCCAAGCGGCGAAGATGTTTCCAAACAATATCTCTCTTTTGTTTTTATCAAGGGTGAGTAAATCTTTGAGTGACAGACCTCCACTTGTTATGAGATTCCAAACGTTGTAATTGTTTTTCAAAAATAAGATTCTTGTTTCTTTATCAAGGGCGAGTAAATCTTTAAGGGATATCTTTACCTCCGTCATAAGACTCCAAACGGCGTAACTGTTTTCTAAAAACAAGTCCCTTGTTTCTTTATTAAGGTTGCGTGCATCATCAAAGGATATGCCCGTCTCTTTTGAAAGACGAGAAGCATCGTTATCATCACCAACACTTAAAGAAAACGAATGCTCTTCTGCGCGTGGGGAAGCGGGAGGCGTGTTTTCAGGTGTACTGTTCGTAGAGTTGTGTTTCATAAATTGAATGCCTTTTGTTGAAGTTAAATTTTGAGAAATCAAAATGTATTATTTTGTTGTATTTTTGTCAAGAGTTTAAAAATTAAGAAAAAATTAAGAAAAATATTTTTTATTTTTACCCTCGTAAAGAGTTATTGTCATTTTTTTTTGAAAATACCCTGATTGACTGAAATCTTAAAAATTTTCAAAGTGATTGTTTTCCGGTTGGAAGGTATAATTGATTTTTTTAAAAATATAGAGAGACATTGCTGATGATTAAAACTTATGAAATTGAATATCGTGAAGATAAGCTTACATTCAAGGCCTATGTTGCTTTTGATGAAAATATAAAAGAGAAAAAACCGGGGATATTAATTGCTTCTGATTGGTCAGGCAGAAATGATTTTGCTTGTCAAAAAGCAAGATTGCTTGCAGAAGGGGGTTACGTGGGTTTTGCCTTGGATATGTTTGGTGATGCAAAGCAAGGGGAGACAAAAGAAGAAAAAGCAGCGTTGATTCAACCGCTTGTGACAGACAGAAGGAAATTGCAACAACGAATGCTTGCGGCGTATGAAGAAATCAAAAAAATAGAAATAGTTGATGCTGAGCATATAGGGGCTATTGGATTTTGTTTTGGGGGCTTATGTGTATTGGATCTTGCGCGTAGTGGTGCTGATGTTAAAGGGGTGGTTAGTTTTCATGGTTTGTTAAACCCGCCTGAAAAAATTGCTTCTATCAAATCAAAAATACTTGTATTACATGGCTATGCTGACCCGATGGTGCTACCTGAAGAAGTGCTTGCGTTTGCAAATGAAATGACGAAAGCCAAGGTAGATTGGCAAATTCATCTTTATGGGCATACCCTGCATGCTTTTACCAATCCAAACGCCAATGATCCTGATTTTGGGACGGTTTACAATGCCAACGCAGATGCGCGTTCTTGGCGTGCGATGAAAATTTTTTTTGAAGATGAAGTCTTTGGAAAAAAACAATCTTTCTTATCACAAGAAACCTATGTTTGATGATTTTGAAGTTCGTTGGTTCAATCCCTTCTGGAGAGAATTTTTATGAAATTTTATAGGCTAGATGATAGACGTTTGCTAAGTCGAAACTTAATGCATTTGATTGCTATCCCAGGTATTTCTGCATCGATACTAAATGATATAGAGTTTTTAAGAAATTTGTTAAGAAGGAAGCAAGATAAAAACGTAGGATTTCTTAAGCTTTTCGCTGAAGAAAATAGTGAAAATGAAGCGGTAGCCAAAGAATTTTATGAGGCATTGATTGCCTACAGTATTCTCTATATTCAAAACTTAACTGGAAAAATGGATGGGCTCTTTGAAACGGAAATTAAAGACGGAAAAAATCGAAAAACGGAAATTCAAAGAGAAAAAATTCAAGGCGATGAAATTCAAGATCAATTACTACAAATTGAAGAAAAGAGCGAGCGAGACAAGAGGAGCCAAAATAAATTAAAAGAAATTAGAGAGGCGGTGGCGGAAGTAAAATCTATGCTGTTACAAGAAAATATTGTATTTTCTAATGTTATGCTACGAAAAAACATTGTATTTTCTAAGATTATGATTGGTGCGTGGGTGAAGAAAAGTCTGGAGACACGCGCAAAGAAAAGGGAGGCTGAAGATAAAGCGCGCGTTGTAGGGAGTGTAGCGTCGTCATCTGACCGTGAGACGATGGCTGTTTGCGCCGTGCTGCTGTGTTTCTTTCTTCTTGCTCTTTGTATAGGTCTTCCTGTTTACTTTTTTGTGGTGGGTTCAGTAGCGGCAGGAGCAGGTATTCTGGCTGGAATGGTGGGCCTTGTTGCTGTGGGATTTTTGATATACGGGATTTGTAAATGGTCGGAAAGTCGAAATGAAAAAGTGCGATTTAAACAAGAAGAGCGAGCAGTTAATAAAAGTCTGAATGATGCTTTAACGCATGTGCAGGAATTTTCACAGCTTCAATATGAGCATGATGCTGTAGTCATGAATAAATTGACCCTCTTGCTAGAGGGGATACAAAAGAAAAAACTCAACCGAGAAAATGAATTGAATGCTTGCCAAATTAATAAAAGAGAGAAGGAGCGCCAGTTGCAAACTCGAGACAACTCTTTGAGCATGAATCGACAGAAGATGGAAACTTGTGTTGAGAAATGGGGAGCGTTAAAAACGAGGATGGAAGAAATAAAAAAAAATAAAATGGTTTCCCAAGAGCTTTCTTTTAGGGTTGATGTTGCTAGGCTTGAAAAAATTTACAATGAATTAAATGAAATAATAAAGATGTTGAGTCCTGATCGAAAAGGGATATTGCCACTAGAAAGTAGCAACATAAGTAGCGAGGCGAGTAGCAGTGATAGTCATTTAAATGCAACAGTTCAAGAAGCGCAAGAGGAAATTAAGAAGAATCTAACAGCTCAAGAAGTGCAAGAGGAAATGAATAAAATTGAAAAAGATCTGAAAACGTTTCTGGAGTCATTAAAAACAGCGATAAAGGAAAAGAATGAATTGTCATCATCAATTCAGTTGGCTCCTGATGAATTGTTGAAGTGTTCTGAAAAGAGTGAGCGATTGCAAGTGAGAGCCGACAGTGCTATTCAAAAGTTTAGTTTTTTCTTCCCTCTGCCGGTTGCTGGTCCGTCTGACAATGTCGGTGTTTCCCCTGTGGCGGCGTTACAAAAAAGTTGACATCGAGTTGTTTAGAGGATTTCTCGCCTCGTGTTTCGCGCTCCTTACTTCTTCGTTTGACTTCCAGGCGATCCGATATGTAGGGATGCTGCTGGTAATTCAGAGTGCGGTTTAAAAAAAGTATCCCGAGTAGTGTTACTACTTCCCTCTTGGGAATGAACAGGGGCGCTTTCTTCTTCGTTTTGCGCTGCTAAGATATTATTTTTTGCTAGACATCGATTGACTTGATGTATGAATTGTTGACTCAATAGATTTCTAGAAAGATCGAGGGTGAGCTGTTTTGCAGTTCTGGTAAGGGGCTCCAGCTCTGCCATGACCTCAGAATAAGGCATGTTTACAAGATGCGCGCCTAAGTTATTGTTTGATAGATCTAGATGCTGGATAGATGGATTCTGCGCTAAACTTATCGCTCCTTGTCTCCCAACACCGTTTCCTGATAGGTTTAACGCTTTTATATACTGTAATTTTGAGAGGGTAATAGCCCCCGAAGTTTCAATCGCATTATGTGGAAGTTCAAGTTTTATTACTTTGGGGTGCTCATTTAACATGCGTACGAGCTCGGACATATCACTGTCTTCCAAGCCGCGTGCTGCACCTAAGTACAGCCGACCATCTCGTTGTTCAGCTTGCTTTATGCATTCATCGATGTCTCTTGGTAAGCTCATATTACTCCTCCGGCAGCCAAATTTGACAAAATTGTACCATACTTATTTACGTTAAATCGCATCTTCCTCTGCAGCTAGATGATGAGGTAGGTGGATCATTATCACCTCTAGGCTCGCTTTGCTGTGTTTGGCTCTCTATAGCTTCTTTAATCTTTGTGAGGATTTCCCCAGCTGCTTCTTTAACGCCTGTTGGCACCTCTTTTTTATCATGTAGTTTGTCTAAGAACGACATAAATATATGAAGATATAGCTGTGTTTTTTGTAGAAATTGTGGATCTCGCTTGAAATTTGAATCTAATCTTTGTAAATAAATTTGATAGGATGTTTGTAAAAAAATCTTAAATTCTTTCGTGCTTGCATCGATAGGAGTGATACAAGCTAGGGCTGTTTCATAATCTAAAATTGCATTTTCATCTTCAGTATCAAATAAAGGGAGCAAGCCTGTTCTCGCAAAAGGTTCTAGAGTAGTTACTTTTCTTAAGTGATGGTAAAGAATGAGTGTTTCAGGATATTGGAAGGTTAACTGCAAAATACGAAATTCTTTCAAGCTCGTGTTTAAATCAGTTTCTAATGTATTTTGCTGTACTTTGCTATCTAAACAAGTTTGTAATTTTTCTAATAAGCGCCTCCTTCCTTGAGCATCAAGATTAGCAAAGTGATCATCTAGCTTCAGTACACCCATTACTCTTCCCTCAAAAGCAATACTGCGTAAGATGCATTCAAGTAACTGGTTATCATCCTCAAGTTTCTGAGGCGCTTGCATCGCATCAACCCACTGTCTTCCCCGCTCTCTATCGGGGGAAAATACATCCGTTGGCAAAGCTAGTATTTTGCCTGTTATTTTATTTTTTTCCATATAAAGTACGCAACGCAAACAACTTGGTCCTGTTCTTCTCACCGTTATGGCTTCGCTTTGTTCTGGCAACTGGCAACAATAAGCTTGGTTAACAAGTCTTCCTTGGGGGGTTTGACAAAAGCGTATTACATCAGGTGGCATTTCATTTAATACTGGTAATTGTTCATTATGGTAGTTTCTTTCACTGAAATCCCGAATACAACGCATCATAGGGTTAGCTCTTGTTGAAATGATAGCATCATTACCTATGTAACCAGAGCCTTGGCTGTTTGCATCAAGGTATAAACAGTGTTGAGTTTGATAAAAAATCAATGTAGGTAAAGGTTGTAAAGGCTGGATATCAAAGTCAAAATAGATTCCGCCCTTTTCTTCTAAAATTCTATAACGTAATAAATCGCTAGAAGCGCCATAATTAGGATAAAGTTGATCAATTTCGTATCTCACCGGATCTAAATAATCTGGCGTATGAATAAACTCATTAATGTCCTTAACTTTTAATTTTTCCCTTAGATTTTGTGACCTTTCTTGGTATGCGGTCATATTCTGTTTCTCATCTGGGAGCCTTTGAAAAAACTGAGTTGCCAGTTCTCCCAGTTTTTCAGGGTAAGCTTGGATAGTTTTTGGGTCGGTTGTCTTCGGATCAACCCAGATGGTTAATTCGCAATCGTGGTTTAATAAATGCCAGTATAAAATTATATACATATTAGCTTCTGAGATAAAATATGAAGATACATACATTGTGTAATCAAGAGATCTATATCAGGGATGATTTCTTCAATATTATCACTTGACCCTCCCTCTGTTTCGGTAGTTTCTGATTGAGCAAAAATCGCAATGTGTAGTCGTATACGTGGCGGTTTATTAAGAAAGCGCTCGAAGATTTATTTAAAAAATATCTTTGTTTAAAACCCGCGGTTTGTTTAGAAGAAGAATTAAAAAAGAATTGTCCTGTTATCGCAGCTGTGACACTGAGTTTAAGTTTGCGTGATTTGATTTGAGCCTTACAATTTAATATTAGCAGTCTTGCTGCGGGTAGAAATGAATCTGGCACTGTCAATGTAAAATTGGATTTTATTTTAAAATTTTTGGAAAAAGCGGCAATAGATATTCGTGAAGCGGAACGTTATGGTGGTGCTTCCTCAACAACAACAAGTTAACAAGGAGAAAGATTGTTGAGCGCTGCTGAGTTAATTCAACGTTATGGTTTGATGCCGCAACAACGAGCGCCACAAGCGTCGTCATTATTGTCTGTGATTTCGCGCAGCGAGTTATGCTATTGCAGTCATTGCGAGAAAAACACAGCCCTTGTTTCAAAAAGAAGAGAGATCTTTCTTGTGTTTTTCGTGGCAATCCAAACTTGAGTTCTTATTGAGAGCGCACTAGATTGCTTCAAAAATGCGTGAACCTTCTTATTTTTTTCAAAATCACTCCGACGCATTTTTTTCGCAATGACAGTCCCTCAGGCCTTCGGCCTGAATACTGAAAGTTAAGCCTTGACTTCAACACAGATGCTTAAGAAAAGAAGGTTAAACCGTATGAGCGGCAGGGTGATCAGCATAGCGAGCGCGAATTGCCATTTCAATTGCCGAGGCACTCAAGGCTTCAATCTTTAAACGATTACGCAGTAAAGCAAGCCATTCAAGCTCAACAAGCTCAGTGGTTCTGTCAGCAGCAATCACTTCACAGGCTAGAGCATAAGCGGTGTGCTTCAACGCTTGAGGTAGCGCTTCTGCAACTAAACCTAATACGGCTTCAACACCGTCTTCTTGCTCTAAAATAGAAACACAATTATCAAAGTCCGTGTTGAAATGCTCTGTAGAGAAATCTCTGAAGATAGGAAGAATTTTCACGATGTCTGTGATAATGCGTAATTCTGCTTTTTTTAATTTATGATCAGCAATGGCAGCAACGACCATGATGTAAACTAAGGCTGTTTGTGGGCTGATTGTCGACATGGGGTTTTCCTCTAACAAAATTGAAGAATTATACCTTTATCAGCTCAAGCTAACAACTGACTTGCACCAATGCGGAAAAGAGAGGTGTCTAGTTTTTTCTCTAGAATTTGCTCTGTTAAGCAATAGTAAGCATAAGCCGTTTGCTGCGTCTTAATGCCACCTGATACTTTAAATCCTGCCAAGGAATGCCAAGCAGCCATTGTTTTTAAAATAATCTCGGCAGCCTCAAGGGTCGCGCCCACAGCAATTTTTCCTGTCGACGTTTTTAAAAAATCCGCACCCGCCTCTAAAGCGATGAGACTGGCGGTGTGAATGGCGTCTTTTGTTTTTAAAGCCCCCGTTTCTAAAATAATTTTTAATTTTACAAAATCCGGTAATTGTTTTTTGCAAGTTGCTAAATAATCTTTTACTTTTTTGATTTCATTTTTTAAAAATAAAGTGTAAGGAAGTACGAGATCAATTTCATCAACCTGATCTTCGAGGGCTTTTGTGATTTGATCACAGGTCGTCGACAAAGAAAAATCTCCTTGCGGGAAATTGGCAACCGTTGCAACTTTGATTGTTGTGTCTTTCAATAAAGCGTGACAGTGGTTTATAAAAAAAGGATAAACACAGACAGCTGCCGTATGATTTTCTTTTGCTGTTTCACATAATTGTGTGATGTCTTTTTCTGTCGCGGTTTCATTCAAGCAAGTTAAATCAAGGTGTCGTTGCAACAAAACACTGATTTCATTATTCATGATAGTCATTAATAAAACCTCGGATCAGTTCAAGCATGCTGTTAGCGGTTTTCTCGCCATAATATAAAGTATTTTCATGAGAAATTTTCTCATTGCTTAATCCAGCGGCTAAATTAGTGATGGCAGAAAGGGCTGCCACGCGTAAACCACAGTGACGCGCCACTAATACGTCTGGAATCGTGGACATACCAACAATGTCGCCACCTAAAATTCGAAAGGCACGAATTTCTGCGGGTGTTTCAAACGAAGGTCCCAGTGTGCCAAAGTACACCCCTTCTTCTAATTTGATATTTAAACGTTTTGCTGTTTTTCGAAATTGATTTTGCAATACGGCATCATAGGCATCGTCCATTGCAAAAAAACGAGGGCCAAATTCTTCTTCGTTGGGGCCGACCAGGGGATTGAAAGCTTGAAAATTAATGTGGTCTGTGACCATGCACAAACTGCCCGGCTTAACTTCCAGGCGTAGCGAGCCGGTGGCATTGGTGATAATTAAAATTTTACAACCTAATAATTTAAGCGTGCGAATGAGTGTTTTTATTTTTTGAGGCGGCGTACCCTCATAAGGATGAACGCGTCCTTGTAAACAAGCGACCGGTTTTTGGTTGAGATACCCTAAAACAAGACGACCTGAATGGCCCGCGACCGTGCTTTTTGGGAAATCAGGCAGGGTTTCATAAGGAAAAATTATTTTGTTTTCCAGAGAATCGGCTAATAAACCTAAGCCAGAACCTAAAATTAAGCCGATTTCAGGGGTAAAAGGCAGTGATTTTTCTTGGATGAGTTGCAGTGTGGTGTTTGTGGGTGACATGACAATCCTTAAGCTAAAATTAAGTTTGAGCTGCTAAACTTAACATAAGCACAACTGGATTTTAATAGATCGAGGTTTGCAGTATGGGTATAGATAGCGAAAACAAACGATACGACGAATATCGCAGAGGTGAATATGTTCGTGCTATTAGAAAATTAAATGAGTTTTTAGAAGAAGAAATTGAAAATTTAAATTTTAAAAATAAACTCTCAGAAGATGAAAGGCAAAAAGCTTTAGGTTATCTTTATGAAATAAAAAGTATTGTAGGAAAATCAGCAGACGCACCTGAATCACCAGAGCCAGAAACCCACTTGCGTGCTATCCATAATAAAATAAAAGAGATGTTTTATGAATTCAAAAAAACAAAAGAAGAAACGCGATTTAAAAAATGGTTATACCAATTTTTTTATCGCTTATTACGTTTATTTGAAAAAACAAAAACACAGGCGGCATTATTTAAATTGGAAGAAATAGAAAGCCAAATGCCCGCACCTCGCTTTGCTGATGTGAGAATGGATGTTGCAGATGAAAAAAAGAATATTGTTGCTGAATGGAATGGGTATTTAGAAGCAAATTCAATTTATATTGATGGTAAGTCGATAAAAGAATGTTTGAAAAAACGTTTAGAACAAAATCCCGATTTCCAATTTGATTCAAATACCTTGAAAGATTTTTTTAGGGAATATGTACTTAAAGCGGTGTCTGCTCAAGATCAAGCAAAAGCTTTGCGCTATTTAATGGAAAATTTTAAAGAGGAAGGCGTGCTTGATTTTTCTTATAGTGCTTATTCAAAAGAAGAAAGAGATGCAAATTTAGGAGATTTAGGGGTAGAAAAGAAAAAAAATATTCAAATTTTTACTGAAAATCGGGGTTTCAGGGTGAGCGGAGAATTGAGAGTTTGTCCGACGGAGGTTGTATTAGCACCGGGCTATGTTGAGTTGCATACAGTCGCCTCTTTTAACTTTGAAAATAATGAAGTTCGGCCTCAGATAGAATTTAAAAAAGCTTTCATAGCTTATGAAAATGAAGAAACAAAAACATTTTTTCAAGAACGTGGTTTTGCACGGTATTTGTCAGGATTTAAAGAAGAAGTTAAAAATCCCAGTGTGACTCATTTTTCTTATTTTGATGAGTGCGGTAAGGAAGATAGGATTGTTGTAACAAAAGATCTGTTGGAAAAGGTGAAGTTGGAGGGAAAACAAGAAGCAATGGCAAGAAATTATTTGTCTTTTTTAGAAAAAGAGGGCGGTATTCCATCCCCGTTGATGTTAGGTATTCGCGATTTTTTAAAAAGACAGAAGGCACAGGAGAGTGGGCTTGTTATTGATTCCTCAGCTTCAAGTTGTCAATTCATACCAACAAATAGGGGATTTCAGCTAAAAGAAAATAGAAAAGTAAATTTTAAAAAAAATGCAGGATCGGCTGGCAGTCTTTTTGTAGAAGCGACGATCGATTTTGATTTTGTACGTATGGGCTTAGAGGGAAAGCCTGTGATTTCATTAGAGTATGGGAAAAGTAGTATCGATTTTGATTTAAGAGGTTGTGCGGGAGATGTTTTTATCTCATTCGAAGAAACGACAGGGCTTCGAGAACGTACTTTTTATCGAACTTTTTTAGATTACGCGGTGATGTGTATGGAAGTCTATGGAGCCAGACAGGAATATCTTTTCCTGGAATCCCGTTCTTTTGACAAATGGCCTGAATGGTCATCTTTGTCTGTTGAAGAGGCGTGTAAAGAAATTTTTGGTAACAAGGCTGAATATTTAAGCGATCCATCGATGTATTTTTCTTTTACTGGGGAGTTAGAAGGATCCAATAAATATATTCCTAATCCAGAAGTTGATCGAAACTTTATGAGATGTGCTTTTCAACCTATGCATGAGTTGTGTGAAATTAATGAAAAGGATGGAAAGTTACAGTTTAAAGAAGCTTTTAAAAAAGCAATTCAACGAAAGATCGCTATAAATAAATTGCCTAAAATAGAAGGAGATAATATCAACGAAAGGGATATCGAGAAGTATATCAAAAATAATGAAATAGAGATCGCTGCTAAGATAGATCGTTTTATAAGCCATTTGCCTTTTGCATCAAGCTCGATGCTTACACAATATATGTTGCTTACGATGGCAAAGTTATGTGGTTCTGACGCTGCCTTCTCCGCTGCCTCAAGATATTGTGCATGCATTCCTGTTCAAGAGTTGGCTCGTTTAGATAAAACAGGTGAGGCAGGGGAGCCTTATTTGATGGCTATTTTAAAGATGGAAGAGGATGAGGCGAAAGAAAAAAGAGCTGCTTTGGTAGGAATCTGGTATTTGTTTATTGATTTATGTTTTGAAGTTAGTTCTTTGTCGAAGACGAAAAGCGAGCTCACTGAGAATTATCTTAATTTGTTTCATGAGTTAGTAGATAGGCTGCCTGCGCCTGAGAGATTGCTGTCATACGAGGATTTTGATAAATTTTACGGATTAGTAAAAAAACTAAAATTAACGGATTTTGTTGAAAACTCCTTTAAAAAACATGTAAATTATGAAAGAATCAAAGCGTTTATAAAAAGGGGTCCTCAGGCGAGCAGTTCTACGGAAAAAGAACCTGAAAACGTTTCACAAGCGAGCGGTCGTAGGTCACCTCGCCCTCATTAATAAATATTAAAAAACGAATCAAAAGTGTGTCTATGGAACCAGAAAATCAACTGGAGTTTTGTCAGCGCGTTTTTCCATTGCAGGGTGTTTTGAAAACGGAAATGGAAATACTTTCTGCCTTTAAAAAAGAAAAAAAAGACCTTGTTTTAAAAATATTACAAACACTCTTCAATGATTTAGAGACGGCAAAAGCGTTTTCTGATCAAGGTGATATCACTCAAGCTAGGCGATTTATTTGGTTTTTTTCAGCAAACGATATCATGAAAAAAAACCAAGGCATGGGGCGTTTTGCCCGATGGCTGTATTTGTTTTTTAATAAACTTGGCTTTTTTAAAGAAACGGCAGCTTTGATAAGAATAAAAGACAGTTTGATAGCTAATCAATTTGATAAAGTCTCTGTTTTTTCCGTGAAAAGTGAAAATATTCTCACACATAAAAATCAAATAAGTGCTGATTTGTTTCAACAACTCGATCTTAAAATCAATGCAGAAAGTTGCAGCATAAATGAAACGACAAATGTGTCGGAGATTTTTGAAGCCAAATTATTTAAAAACTTTAAAGATCAAAAAACTAAAAAAAGTATTTTGGCATACCTCATTAAAAAGTTACACGCCGGTCCGCAAGGGATGCTCGTGCTGTTGTCGTCCTTGGTGAGCGAGGTTTTACTGGTACCTCCAAGATTCGGCAGAAAAGATTCAATAGGATTTGACGCTAAAGTTAAAGAGAGCCGTCAGAGATATGAAATTGTCGCAACCGATTATGGTTTTACGATAAAAGAAGTTGCTGAATGGGATGGAAATTGTTTTATCGAAATGACATGGGATTTTGATTTTAGTGCGTGTCCTAAGCCTATGTCTTTTACAAATGAATCTGAACCCCAACCTAAGGTTTCTTTAATTGAAGGGAAGATTCAATGCCCAGGGCAAGAAACATTTGCCGCTTGCTTGGGGAAGTTCTTAGGGTTTTTTGATATTAAACCTATTCAGAGAAATTCAGAGAAATTATCTGATTTCGAAGAAAAAACAACCCCGTCTTCTCCTTCCAAAAAAACATCTGCACCCGCGTCATCGCAACCCCAACCCCAGCAAGGGTATACAGAGGCGCCTACATTTGAAGTTTGGTGTCAGAGGGGGGGGCACGAGCAAAATATTCATTTATTTCCAGAATATGGGGCGGTATGTCTCAAGGCTTGTGGTGCGCCAAGCACTGGCTTAGGTGCATTGGGTCGATTGAGTAATGCCTGGCGTACGCCATTTCCTTCTATCATATTGAAAAATAAAGAATTAAGGTTGCCATCAGCAGAACCTTTTCCTTTTCCTTCGTCTCAAGAAGAAGGTCAGTGCGATATTCTTGAGGAGAATTTTAATAATAAAGAGTGGATTGATGTTTTCAATGTTGCACTGAGTGCTTTTGTGCACGTTGAAGGTGAGGTCATGACACTTGAGGATAGCTTCCAAGTGGCGTGTGTGTATTATCTGCAGTTAACCGCCGATGCAGTATTGAGAGCCTTGCCTTGTCTTATGAGCTTGGGAATCTGTCAAACCGAAGCATTCATAAGTAAGTTTTCTGAGATAAAGCCTTCCTCTGAAGTAAAGTTTTCTGAGGTAAATCCTTCTGAAGCAAAGCAAGCTCGTCTTTCTTGGTTTTTTGGACATATTATTTTAAATCGAGAATTTGCGCGCTTAGATCAGCCTGAAAATCAAGAAAAATCAATGCTGGCAAATTTTTTAAAAAATCAGAGTGAGTTGGAAAAACAATGGCGTGCGGTGTTTATAAGTGTGTACACGCTTATTTTGGATTTAAATAAGAAAATTCGAGAAGCTAATAAAGCAGAAAAAAAGAAAACGGAGAACACAAAAGTCAGTGAAGAATCTTTTTTGCGAGCAGCGTTTCGGTTTGCGGCGCAAGAGGCGAATAAGCTGCCAAAAATACTGCAGCCTAATAGATTGGAAAAATTATTAGGATTAAGACGGAGAGCCGTGATTGCATTGAAAACTTTGACGATGTTCGATGGTGTTGTGCTTTCTATTAGTGATAAGGAGACGATTCGTAGAGAGTTGATGGCAATTCATCAATTGATTGAGGGAGATAAAGAATTAGAGGAGATGCGTCTTTCAGCATATAAAAAATCAGTAAATATAGGACGCATTAACACCTTATTATCTCCAGATGAAAAAATCGCAACAGCGAGTGCCGCATCAGCGGCGAATGCTCCAACAGCGAGTTTTTCAACAGTAAGTGTTCCAGCGGCGAACGCTCCAGCAGCGAGTTCCTCCCCCAGTATGCGTCCCCTTCCTCCGCCGCTTCCCCCTAGGCCTACAGGAGGGGTGTCTCCATGAATATTTTTGTTTTTGATATTGAAACGGTTCCTGATGTGGAAGGGGGGCGAAAATTATATAATTTACAGGACTTGTCTGATGCGGAGGTGGCATCAGCCATGCAATTTATGCGTCGACAAGAAACGCAAGGTCATTCTGATTTTATCAGACTTTATTTGCAGCGAGTGGTGTGTATTTCTGCTGTGTTACGTCATCAAAATCAATTTAAAGTATGGTCGTTGGGAGATGTACATAGCAGCGAAGCTGAAATTATCGAGCGTTTTTTTTCAGGACTTGAAAAATTAACACCGACCTTAGTTTCATGGAATGGTTCAGGTTTTGATCTGCCTGTTTTGCATTATCGTGCTTTGTTACGGGGTGTGCCAGGTGTGCGTTATTGGGAAGCGGGCGAAGGAGATAATAATTTTAAATATAATAATTATTTGAATCGTTATCATTATCGGCATACAGATTTGATGGATGTATTGTCTGCTTATCAATCGCGTGCGTCGGCCCCTTTAGATGATATTGCCACTTTATTAGGATTTCCTGGCAAAATGGGAATGCACGGTGGAAAAGTGTGGTCGTGTTTTTTGAAAGGAGAAGTCGAAGCCATTCGAAATTATTGTGAAACCGATGTGTTGAATACCTATCTTGTTTTTTTACGTTTTGAGTTAATTCGTGGAAAATTAACAAAACAACAATATGAGGAAGAATGTGATGTGGTAAAATCCCACTTGCGACAAGCAAATAAATCGCATTTA
The DNA here is from genome assembly GCA_001801745.1 of Gammaproteobacteria bacterium RIFCSPLOWO2_02_FULL_38_11. GTDB lineage: Bacteria > Pseudomonadota > Gammaproteobacteria > HIGHO2-12-38-15 > HIGHO2-12-38-15 > HIGHO2-12-38-15. Next base: position 29,219 of record MGYM01000044.1, on the reverse strand, counting down.
AATGAATTTTTAGATAAATGGGAAATGAATACAGTTGCTAAATAACAATATTGTAGAAATTACCTCGTTAAGTCATGAAGGCCGTGGTATTGCGCATCTTGAGGGAAAAACGCTGTTTTTAGAAGGAGGCTTGCCCGGCGAGCAGGTTGCGTTTGAATACATTAGAAAACATCGTCATTTTGATGAGGGGCGTGTTATAGAGGTTGTCCATGCTTCTCCTGACCGTGTTGTTGCCTTTTGTCCCCATTTTGGTGTGTGCGGTGGATGCAGTCAGCAATATATGTCCCCTGCATTACAAATCCAACACAAACAAACCGTTCTTTTAGAAAATCTGCTCCATATCGGAAAAGTTGAGCCTAAAACAATTTTGTCGCCTTTGTTGGGGCCGCCCCGTCACTATCGTCACAAGGCGCGCTTGGGTGTGAAGTTTGTTGAGAAAAAACAAAAACTATTGATTGGATTTCATGAAAAAAAAGGACGATTCCTCGCTGATCTTTCTCGCTGCGATATATTACATCCTGCCATAGGACAGCAATTTGAAAGCTTGCGTGCACTTTTGATGAGTTTGGGAAATTATCGTTGTATCCCACAAATAGAAGTCGCAGTGGGTGATGAATGCGTTGCTATTGTCATTCGTCATTTAGAGAATTTTTCAGAAAATGATCTTCAAAAATTAAAAAATTTTTCTAAAGAAAAAAATATTAAAATTTACTTGCAAGCCGCAGGGCCTGATTCCGTGCGTCTTTTGGATGAAGAAGACGTTGAAGATTTATTTTATTGTTTGCCCGAATTTGATTTGAAATTATTTTTTAAACCTTTGGATTTTACACAAATCAATCCTGTCATTAATCGCCAGTTGGTTTTACGCGCAGTTCAGTTGTTAGATATCCAATCTCATGATCGTGTGATTGATTTTTTTTGTGGCTTGGGGAATTTTACCTTACCTTTGGCGCGCTTGGCACAATCTGTTGTGGGCGTGGAAGGTTCAGCAGAGATGATTGCGCGAGCCCGTTTTAATGCAGAAAAAAATCAGGTTTCCAACACTGAGTTTTTTGTCGAAAATTTAATGGCATTGCCGCAGGAGGTTTCTTGGAAAAGGAACTACAATAAAGTGTTGTTGGACCCCCCGCGTGTGGGGGCCGTTGAATTATTGACGTCAATGTCGTTACAGGCAGAGCGTTTGGTGTATGTGTCTTGTAATCCTGCGACTTTGGCGCGGGATGCAGGGTATCTTGTGAGTCAGGGTTATAGTTTGGAAAGCGCAGGGATTGTAGATATGTTTCCTCAAACAGGGCATGTTGAGTCGATCGCGGTATTTAAAGGGCGCCTCTAAAAATTGCCTTTTTACGTTATAACTTTGTTGCGCTCATTTTTTTATTTCGTTTTTAAGCGGATCTTTTAAATGGTAAAGATTAAACGAGCCACGCATTATAATGACGATGGGCAAGTCGATGTTGAAAAATGGTTGACGCATTTTTCGCAAAAACGTTCTGCAAAAGAAGTTAGTTTTTTACGTCACGCCCTTCATTTGGCGCAAGTGGCAAGTGGCGATCATCTCACGTCCGAAGGACAGTCTTGTTTTCAACAAGGCGTCATTATGGCGGAAATTTTATTTGAATTGAATTTAGATGTTGAAACCTTAGTGACAGCATTATTGTATAACACAGTGCGTAATGCAGATTTGAGGTTGGAAGATATTTCAGAACAAGTGAGTAAGGGTGTTTCGAATTTATTGGCAGGCGTATTGCAAATGGAGGGCGTGAATCTTTGGCACAAACACCATGAAATTCATATTGAAAATTTAAGAAAAATGTTATTAGTCATGGTGCAAGATGTGCGGGGAGTTTTTATTAAATTGGCAGAACGTTTATGTGTGTTGCGTTATGCAAGCACTTTAAATAAAGTCGAGCAACAGAAAATCGCACATGAAGTAATGGATATCTATTCGCCCTTGGCCAATCGTTTGGGCTTGGGGCAGTTAAAATGGGAGCTGGAAGATTTATCATTTCGTTATCTTGAACCACAAACTTATAAAAAATTGGCGAAGTTGTTGGATGCGCGTCGTCTTGATCGTGAAAACTATATTCAAGATGTGATTTCAGTTATAGATAAAACATTAAAAAAAGAAGGTGTGGTGCATTTTCAAATTTCTGGGCGTGCAAAGCATATTTATAGTATTTATCGCAAAATGAAAAGAAAATCAGTGGGTTATGAAGAAATCTATGATGTGAGTGCGGTGCGAGTTTTGGTGGATACTGTCGAACAATGTTATCAAGTTTTGAGTGTGGTGCATCATTTGTGGGAACCGATTGCCAAAGAGTTTGATGATTACATTGCGCATCCTAAGGCAAACGGTTATGCGTCTTTGCACACGGCGGTATTGGGGCCACAAAAAAGAAATGTCGAAGTGCAGATTCGGACGATTGAGATGCACAATGTTTCTGAACTAGGTGTGGCGGCGCATTGGATGTATAAAGAAGGCGCGACAAGAAGAAGTGATTATGAAGAAAAAATTGCGTGGTTGAGACAAGTTTTAGATTGGCAGCGAGAGTTAGTTGAGACCGAAAATATATCGGCCGAAGCACAAAAGAAATTATTTAATGATCGTGTTTATGTATTTACACCTAAGGGCGATATTATTGATTTGCCTGTGGGTGCCACGCCTGTGGATTTAGCCTATCACATTCACAGTGATGTGGGGCATCGTTGTCGTGGTGCGAAAATCAATGGGGTGATGGTGCCTTTGACGCATGTGTTGGGCACAGGTGAGCGTGTTGATATCTTAACAGCGAAAGAAAGTCACCCTAGTCGAGATTGGCTTAATCCATCATCCGGTTATATTAAAACGGCTCGAGCGCGGGCGAAGCTGCACCATTGGTTTCGTCAATTGGATTTTGAGAGGCATAGTCAAGAAGGCGCGGCGGTATTAGAAAAAGAATTAAAACGCTTAGGTATTCAGAGCATTAATCCAGAAGAGATAGCGCATCAATTACATTTTAAATCGCGACAAGATATGTTAGCGGCTTTGGGCAATGGAGATATTCGTTTAAGTCAAATTACCCATTTAATTGAAAAACCCAAATCAATGCCGGAAGCTTTTGTTGTTTTAAAACCTTCAAGAAAAGTCACGTCCAAGGCGGCTTTTATTGAAGGTGCTGAAAATTTTCTAACGTACACGGCAAAATGTTGTAAGCCTGTGCCAGGGGAGCCTATCGTTGGTTTTATTACTAAAACACGTGGTGTTGCCATTCATCGTAAAGATTGCATGAATGTGCTGCAATCAGAAAATTTAGAAGAGGATGTTCGTGCACGTTTTATCGATGTCAAATGGTATGAAAATGAAAAGGTGAGTTACCCCGTGGATTTATACGTGGTGGCTCATGATCGTCATGGCTTATTGCGAGATATCACTTCTGTGTTAGCCTTAGAAAAAATAAGTCTTTTGGGTGTGCAAACTAAATTGGGGCGAGATAACCTAGCCTATATTACCTTGACGGTGTCGGTGAGTGGTCTATCTTTATTGAATAAAGTATTAGATAAAATTCAGTATTTATCAGGTATGGTGAGTGTCACAAGACAGGTGAAATAGAAAAATGGAACTATTAAATTATTCAATGTGGTTGAGTTATCAAACCTGGATTAGTTTGCTGACCTTAACAGCCTTGGAAATTGTTTTGGGGATTGATAATTTAGTATTTATTACATTGATGAGTAATCAGCTACCTTCAAGCAAGCAACGGTTAGCGCGTCGATGGGGTTTGGGGATGGCCGTGATCACGCGCCTCATGTTGTTAGCGTGTATGAAAGAATTAGTGGGTTTGACGACACCTCTTCTTTCGTTGGTAGACCTTAATTTTTCAGTGCGTGATCTTGTTTTATTGTTAGGAGGTTTGTATTTATTGGTGGAAGCTGTTCGAGAAATTCATAGAAAAGTGGAAATGGTGATGGGGAATACCCCTCGTTCTTCTCGAAAAACTTACCCGCATCTTGTTAAAGTCGTATTGCAAATTATGGTGCTTGATATCATTTTCTCGTTGGACAGCGTGATCACAGCAGTGGGTATGGCGCGGGAATTCACGGTGATGGCCTTGGCGATTATCATTGCGGTGACAATGATGTTGTTCGCAACAGAAAAATTGAATCGTTTTATTCAAACGCATCCTACTATTGAAATTTTAGCGCTTTGTTTTTTATTATTGGTGGGCGTCGTCTTGATTGCAGATGGATTTCACTTCCATATTAATCGTAATTATATTTATTTCGCGATAGGCTTTTCAGTTTTTGTAGAATGGATTAATATAAGCGCTTCACGGAAAAGAACAGTAGACTAATTTATTCTTCGAAGGAACGAAGAAAAATAATTTAAAAATCTTTCGAGGAGTGTTTTATGAAAATCAAATTGTTTTTGATGATGATGTTTGCCGCATTATTATCCCCAGGCGCGATGGCTGAAGAGTCGGTTCCTGCTGCGCCCACGACATCGGTGGACGATGTCAAAAAAGAGCAATACGAGTTACGAAAAAAAGTTAATACACTGTGTTCTCAAGTTCACAAACTTCAATCTAAAAAACCAACGCCAACAACATCGATTACTGTCGAAAACACACCGGTTGATCACATCGACATTCCTTCTGCTTTTTATTTTGGTGCAACGCCAATACTAAGTGCGCCTTACATTGGTGAGCAAACCTATTTTAATGGCGCGCATTTAATTGTGAATTTGCCGAGTGTAAATGAAGATTTGCGTTTATTACAATTTCAACAAAGGTTATATAACACTTATCTTAACAATAAAATTCCTTATCCAAAAAATCCATTTGTGCAATTTTCTGGAAAAGTAGAAGCGCAAGCCTTGGCGAGCACGCCTTATTCGGGTAATCGCACGAGTGATATTAATTTAACGGGTGCAGAATTGGATATGGCGGCGGTGTTAAATCGTTTTGCTGTTTCATTTCTAGGATTCTCATATGATAGTTCCGCGCCTTCGGCGAATAACCCGCCGATCACACGTGTTACCAATTCGCGCGTTGTGTTGACTAAAGGATTTTTGAGTATTGGTAATTTAAATAAAGCGCCGGCGTATGGCACGATAGGTCAGTTTTATGTTCCGTTTGGATTGTACGCCAGCAATATGTTGAGTGCGCCGTTAACCGCGTCGGTGGGGGAGATGTTAGAGCGTGCTGTGTTGATAGGGTATAGCCCAGGGCCACAAGGGCCTTATGGCTCAGTGTTTACCTTCAAAGGAGACAGTGGTTCAGGTGGTACATTGGGGCATATTAATCAAGTGGGTGTGAATGCAGGTCTTGCAAAAGATTTTGGTAAGGTAAAAACAGATGTGGGTGTGGGATATATTGCAAACATTGCAGATTCGTTAGGTATGCAAGATAACGGGCAGACGTCAGGTTTCACAGGATTTGGCGGATCAAGCGCAACAGAAAATTTAGCGCACCGTGTTCCTGCTGTGGATATACGCGGTAATATTGCGATAGATAAATATAATTTGAGGGCGGAGTATGTTGATTCGATCCGTTCTTTCGCGTCGACGGACATGTCTTTTAACGGTCGTAGTGCGCGCCCGGGGGCTTTAAATATTGAAGGGTCTTACAGTTTTATGACGTATTCGCATCCCAGTGCGGTGGCGGTGGGATATGGCAATTCAAGTGAAGCGCTTGCTTTATTGATCCCCAAACAAACGTACAGAGCTGTTTACAGCATGGCAGCTTGGCAAAGCACGATTGCAACCATTGAATTTCGTCATGATATCAATTACGAGGCCAGTGATTATGCCTCCGGCGGTGGCGGTTTGGCGGTAAACACAGGAAGTGATTTGGGTCATACCAGCCAAACGGTGACAGCGCAGCTAGGGGTGTATTTCTAAGGAGTAAATATGCTTTGGCGTGTTGCAACTGTTTCTCCTTTAGAAGGTTATCGTCTGCAAGTCACCTTTCTTGATGGAACGCAAGGTATTGTTGATATGTCTAAATTAGTACTCAGTGAAACAGCCGGTGTGTTTGCTGTACTCAAAAATCCTGTGTTATTTAATCAAGTGGGTCTTGAGTATGGTGCGGTGACGTGGCCCGGTGAAATTGATTTAGCACCGGATGCAATGTATGCCGAAATTAAAAAGAACGGTGAGTGGGTCTTAAGTTAATTTTCATATTCTGAAATCTGTTGGTATATCCCCCTCGCAGTTGAAAACGCGAGTTTCGCGCTTACAGCGCGCAAGCGCGCTTAGCCCAGGGTGAGTTGTGCGAAGCACAACGTAACCCTAGGTATCGAATTCCCCGTAAATCACAAGCGCTGTAAGCGCGAAACGCTATAATTTTGATAAAATTTTCATGTTTTCAGGCCGAAAGCCTGGCAACGAAGTTTAGCCCAGTCTAAAGCGAGCTTCGCTGCTTGCAAGACTGGGTAATGATAAAAACAGATTTCAGCGCTGTAAGCGTGAAACGCTATTGGGGCAAAAATTTCAGATTTCCTTAATCTAGCTTCACTATAATTTAGATACGATGAGTAAGTGAAAGGGTTGAGGTTGCTTGCATGCCAAGATCGGGTGATCCAAAAAAATGTATTCTTAGTGAAGACATAGCATCTTATGTCAAAGGACCTGCTCCAGAACATAAGCTTGATTCCAGAGCGGCTGTTACGGGCGTGCTGAAAAAGATAGCTGAATTTTTTAAAACAAATCCTGAAAAAGAAAAATTAATTTTAAGCGGTTTTAAGAGAACATACCGTGCGTCTGCGTATTTGGAAGCAGCGGAACTTGGGATAAATCCTAGTAGGATAGTTGGATATATTCCTTCAGCAGGAGAAAGTGCCAAGGCAAATAGGTCTTATCAAAAAGCAATTGAAAAAAATGCCACGGCGCTTCTTTCTCAAACTCCTTTTGAAAACTTGTCTCCAGAAAAAAAATTGCGCCTGCCTGTGACATTAAAAGAAGAAAAGTATTTAAGAAAAATGTTGGAAGAGGATGAGAATATCGAAATCTTAAATGAGAAGGGTGCGGTTAGACAATTAATGCCAAGCCTTGTTGTGATGGATTCAAAAAACGAACGTCTTCGCATTCCTGCACTTTTTGGAAATGAAAAATTATCTGAAGAAACGAGAAAA
>MGYM01000044.1:20213-22010 GCA_001801745.1 Gammaproteobacteria bacterium RIFCSPLOWO2_02_FULL_38_11 | reverse complement strand
AGAGGAAGATGAGAACCTTAGCGGAATTAAGAAAAAAAGGAATGGACAGTATTGTTGATGAAATTCAGAAAATCACGCTGCCTGATGAGCAGGAGACTAAAGCTTTGATAGTGCGATATCAGGAAACAAAAAAAGAAGAAGATCGGTTATTGCAGCTTATTGGTACGACAAATGTTCAAGATCAGAGGGAGACCTTAAGAGCTCAACTAGATGAAAAACAAAAAGAAAAACAAGCGAATTATGAAAGAATCAGCGGATGCTTTGCCTCTAAAGAAAAAGAGGCGTTGTACCAATCTTTGGCGCGGATCATGGAAACTTACAATCCCTTCTTAGAGCAGTACGAGGAGTACGAGCGGTGGTTGCTTCGTGAAAAAAGCAGAAATAAAAATTTTGATATTGTTTCTGCTTTGCAAAAATGGCAAGAGTCGTGCCTCCATAGTTTAGATAATTTTTTTCGTCAGGAGGAGGAGAAGAGGTCTGCTGTTAGAGAAATTAAAAAAGAAATAAAGACGGTTGTAAAGAATCATTTTACAGAACAACTAGAGTTTTATAGAAATAGGCAAATTCCTCAACCGACCGTGAGTGAAAAGCACGAACGCTGGTTGAAGCCTAAAGAAGATGGGTGGAAAGTGCTTTCTTCGAAAGATGATAATAAGCCAGGCGAAAACATTAAACCTTATGTTGATTCCTATTCCAAACCGAAAGAAGCGCTTGCAAGCAAAGGAGAGGTGAGCACGGTCCTTGCGGATGTTGCTGCGTATGTAAAATCACATCCGCAAACAAGTGTGTACATCAATCATTTTCCAGAAAAACTTCAATCCTATGCGTATCAAGACGCAGCGGTATTGGGGATTAATTCAAAAAATATAGTGGGTTATAGGCCGTCAAGTAGTGAAGCTCAAAAAGCAAAAAAAAGTTATGAAAATACAAAAAAAATCATACCAAGAAGTGAACGAAGAATAAAATCAGAAGCTGCGGGTCGTGAGACAAGCCGTTCTTCTGTTTCATCTGTCGGATTTGATTTTTTTCTGAGTACAAGGCCTGATATATTTTCGTCTCTGTTACAAAAGGAGAACGAGAAGAAAAAGATGTATGCCGTCTTTAATGCCATGAATTTCATGCAGCGGGCAAAATTATTGGATTCAGAAGCATTATCGTTTGATCAAAAAATTCAATGTTTATTGGCGCTGCCTTTCCCCGAGCGTTTATTTGTTTTGAATGAGTCTCAAACGTTCTCGCCGCCTTTAATAGATCCTTTGTTGGCTTTGAAAATGGCGGGCGTGCTTCACGAGAAACTCCAAGACCCAAATCGTAAAGCTAATTTTTCTGAACAGCTGAGTGTTGATTTAAAACCGCGCTTTCGTTTGAATGAACAAGTGGATAAGTGGGATAAATTAGAGGAGTCCAAGCCCGATGCTTTCTTGAAAGAAACGATGTTTTCATTAACATCGGCTCACTTAGGCTTAGATAATATATCGCGTGACGTTACTGATTTTATTGAAAAGAAAAAGAAAATCACCTCGTTTCCTTCAACCTTATCATCAGAAAATAAAGCGACAGTTTTAAAATTGATCGAGGAAAACAGCGGAGAATTAGGGCGGTTTGCCTCATCTCTTCAAAAGCGAATTTCTGCTGTAAACGAGTTGTTAGGCATAGATAAAGATCTTGGGAGTTCTGTTGCGGCTGGATTAATTTGTACTTTGCGGAACAGACCAGAAAAAATATTTTCTATTTTAACCGGGATTGATCTCAGTGTTCAAAAAGATGTTATCCAAAAATTAGGGAGTGCTGCGGTTA
>MGYM01000044.1:19664-20188 GCA_001801745.1 Gammaproteobacteria bacterium RIFCSPLOWO2_02_FULL_38_11 | reverse complement strand
GCAGGGAACAAGAGCAGATGTTACGAGAGACAAAGAAGAATTATTTAAATTACTTTCTGCGGATCAAAAATTTTATGTGCTTTTGGCGTTGAGAGGGAAGTTTAAAAATAGATTTGTTCCCGGGTTAGAAAATCTTCCAGGAAGTTATGAAAATGAGTATGACAATTATTTAAGGAAAGCTTTGTCAGGCGAACAAGGATATGTTGAAGTTTTTAATGTTTTGGGTGCTGCAAAAGTATTGATGGGTGAGATTAAGGAACATGATTCACGAATCGAAGCCTGGATGGGCAACAACGCGTTAACAATCAATGCAAAAATAGAAATGATAGAGGTGTTATATAAGAAAGGCTGCTTCGATCAGGAAGATGCGTGGTTATTGAATAGGGAGGTTTTAGAAAAACTCGAGAAAGGGACACAAGGCGAGGATTTAAGAAAACTGTTGCTGGAGGTGATTCAGGAGAAAGAGGAGGCAGGAGAAAGGAAAGGAGTTGTGTCCGCGCTAGAAAGCAACCCGGCGGCTTTAG
>MGYM01000044.1:19413-19644 GCA_001801745.1 Gammaproteobacteria bacterium RIFCSPLOWO2_02_FULL_38_11 | reverse complement strand
ACGTTGCAGCAACAGCAAGCTCAGCAATCAGCGTCACCACCACTAACTGCAGCTCAGTCGCTAACACCACCGTCACCCCCTTCTAATGGTGAGCAACAACAGGAGCAGCAAGAAGAACGAGCGCAAGATCGCGAAGAAGAAGATCAGGAAGAACAGCAAGTGCAAGGTCGCGAAGAAGAAAACCAAGGAGAGCACCAAGAAGAACACCATGAAGAACAAGATCAGCGAGCT
>MGYM01000044.1:9824-19387 GCA_001801745.1 Gammaproteobacteria bacterium RIFCSPLOWO2_02_FULL_38_11 | reverse complement strand
GTGCGGGCGCTGGGGCCTCATTCAGCGGATCTTGCTGAATTTCTTGCGCCGCAATCACCAGTGGCAAGCGCAAGCGCTCAGTCACAGGAGCAACGAGAACAGCAAGCGCAAGAACAAGTTCGCCTGTCATCAAGTAGTGCGGGTGTTGATCAGTCGTCGCAACAGCAAGCAGCATCAATAACGCTTGCTCGTCATGATTCATTAAAGGTAGAAGCAGTCCCAGCCAGCGAAAATGCACAGGCAGTAAGAATGCTCCGAGGTGATGAAGATGATGAGAAGACTATACCGTTTGAAGATACTAGGCGACAGAAAAAAGAGGAACAGAAAGCAGAAGGACAAGGAACATTTTTTGATGTTGCTGCTAGATTATTAAAGACATTTCCTTTGGTTGCTAAGACTCAGGTTCAAGGAGTGATAGCGGTTATAAAAAAACAAGATCCTAAATCTGCGTATTTATTAGAAGGTCAGCAAGAATCTACGGGAGAATCCGATACTAAAGCAAGGACTGAGCAATCTTCTGCATATCAGCTATTAACAGATCCTGAGGGAGCAAAATCTGCGGAACAACAAGAGACACCACCGAAGACACCGCCGAAGAAGCGCCTATTGGATCCCGATGAAATAGAAGAAGCGGAACTTCTGAAAGAGTCGTCACCTCCCCCATCGATGCCCTCGTCGCCACTGCAAAGTTCAGGAGAGAGTTCTAGCAGTTCTAGCGATGCTTCTCCTAAGGGGCCGAGTAGGTAGCATGGTCGGAGTGAGAGGATTCGAACCTCCGGCCCCTGCCTCCCGAAGGCAGTGCTCTACCAAACTGAGCTACACTCCGCATAATATAAAGTTTTCTGGATTTCTTGTTTTGCAGAAGCTAGAACATAATCGATCGCGTGGGTAGATTCAATATATTCAGGCCCATATTAACGTAGCCTACAAGTTCGTGGTTTTTGTTTTTGACTTGAGATGACCACTGAATAATCCTAGTATTGATACGTCGTGCGGAAGTAGTGATAGTTATCTCACCCGTAATGCTAAGCCAGTCAAACCAAACCCCTTTAAAAGAGTGAAATAGAAATACTTCTTGAGTGTTAATGGCGCATAACTCCATGGCTAAGTTACCCATGGTTTCTAAAACTATAAAATAGCTTGCGTACTTGAGAGAAGATAAATAGGGTCTGCTAAGCAGTAGGTTTTCATAGTGAATGCTGCATTCAGCTAGATTTTCATTGCTGATAAATTCGTGATGAAATATTAACTCAGGTGGTCGTGTTATCCTTGAAGCTAGTTTTTTAAAGTTAGACAACAGTATTATATTAGGTTTCTTAATGGATGTTGTCGGGAGAAGTCTTACTGAAGTTTTGCCATTAGAATCAATCAACTCAGATAAATTAGAACTGATTGATAGTTTCAGTCTAGCATCGCTTGTGATAGGTTGTTGGAATACGATGTCAATATCGGAGTCAGCATGATTGAATTCCTCACAATAGGTTTGATGGATAAGACCAGCACTTATTGCACCAGGTACTACTGGATATCCTGGCAAGTGGAAATCAAAAATAACATGGGTAGAGTCAGGCGTGAGCCAATTGTCTTTTAAGATAAACATTGGCTACTTCTCCTCGCGTATTAGATATTGTTGTCAATTGATATAGTTTAGGGCTCATCATAGTTTTTAATTGAATTGATAAATCATCATATTCCATGGGATTAATAGTTTGCTTGCTACCACGCAAGTTAATATACGAGCCGGTGTTTACATGGATTATTTTTATATAGATTAAGTAATTGTGTGTTTTTAGATCCCCAGTGAAATCATTTACTTCTCCATAAATTAAGTGTGTGGCTCGCATATTACATGCAGAATCTAACAGGCCCATTAAAATTGCGTCGTTCAGTACTAAGTTGGGATTGGCGGTAATGTTGCCGCCTTTGAGGCCAAATAACCTATTAATATTAACTGAGGCGCTGCTCATGGTTGCTTCTGGAAAAAGTTGGGCTGAGACAAATTTATTACTACGATATTCATTGATTAATTTCACAATATTCTCAGAATTCCCAATGCTCGTAGATAGAATAAAGGAGTCTTCACTAGAAGGTTTGTCACTCAAAACTTGATTAACAAATACTTCGACAGCTTTGGTAAATGTATCTTTAAATTTACTTTTGCATTGTGCTGCCAAAACACTAGGTTCTTCTGTTAGATGGATATTATTTATTGAGGCTTGAATATGCATGAATCAATAATTCCTTAACGTTATTGGAGTGATAAGAGTATAGGGCTATGAGTAACCGCTCTATACCAATACCTGTGCATTTGGTTGAAATCACGCCGTATCTATTTGTTAGGTTAAAGCGCTTACTAAAAAAATCATGGTGTGTGTTGATAGATCCAATAGCAAGAGTCTTATTATCTAGGTTACAGATCAATTCTATTTTCGACGCGGTTCGTTCTTGCAACTGTGCATAGAGCCTAGCGTCGACAGTAAAAAAAGCATCACTACTTGTTTTAAACTCAATAGGTAGATTGAGCATCAGAAAAAATTTTTTGTAAAATTGTATCAAATCGTTCGTTTGTATTTGGTTAGATTCATTTTCCATGAATACAATTTCTGCCATATTAAATTCAATTAGCCGACCATTTTCACTATTTTTTCCTTCATAACGATGCGCTTTACCCTCAATGGTGAATCGATGTTTCTGATATTTATTGTATAATTTTGAAAAATTACTATATACATGGTAGCAAGCGACGGGATTAAGCGCATATTTTTTATCTGTTAAAAGTTCTAAAGCTTGTAACTGATTTTCTTGCTGTATCCCGATAAAATCTTTTACTCGAGCAGGATCCAGCGGTAACGTTGCGCTGAGCATAGCTTGAGTTGGGAATTTTTCAAAATAGCCTGCTGTTTGTAAATGTGTAGTTTCTATCAAATTAGGTACAGAAACATGACACGTAGAAAAGCTATGATCAGCCATCTGGGTGTAAATCAGCTTAAGCAAGTGCATGCATTCAATTGAATAATTATCAAATATCAGAGTGTTATTTTCCAATTCAATATCAGTGCTTGAAAGACTATGCATTTGACAACAGGGATGCTCATTTTGCGTTAATACTTTATCAATAATCTTATTATTTGAGTGGAATGACTTAGTCAGCATCGTTAAATGGTTAATGACACTATCGTCGATGTCGACATCAGAGCATAATGTCCCCCCATCTTCATCTGTCATATACGCAGATTTACCATAATAAAAGGCAAGTGCTTTGTTTAACTCATTAATTGGTACTGTTGTAAAATCAATCTTGCATACTCTTATTTTCATGCTAATTCTAGACATGCCTCATGCAAATGCTTGATTGTTCTTATCTTTGAAAGTTTTTCTTCTGCAATGATGATGCCATATTCATTTTCCAGCATCACTACTAAATCAATATATTTAAGCGAATCAAAGCCGAGATCATCCACTAGATCTGTTTCAGCGGAGATTGTAATTTCTTCGGGTAAGGTTGCATTAACCAGATTGATTAATTCTTCTATTTTCATTGTTTATACTCCAATTGCTCATATCCAAGCATTTTAGCGTGTATGAGAAAGTGTTTTATTTCAGGATCAACTATCAGAATCTTTGCATAACGCTCAATTGTGAGAGCCTGCTCTTTAATCTCTGTGATTGCGAATTTCCGCAAGGGGCACAGTTTACCTACAACCATTTGGATTTTTTCTTGTTTTAGCCGTGGCCATACCGGATAAAACCAGCAATCAAGTGTCTTGTAATGGTTCGCGGGCATCTCAGGGCCAACACAACATTTTTTGGTTGTTGGTACTACTTTTTTTCCGCCAAAATAATTATTATCCACAATATCATAACCATCAACACGATATCCCAAGGCTTTTGCGGCCTCATATTCCCCGGGAAGCATAAGACAATAGGAGTTTGTATAAATACAGCAGTCCCAATTACAGTCCCCTGTGTTAACTACTTGTTGACAGCTCACGATTTTGAGATGTCGTTGTAAGTTTACTTCTTTGATGAGATTGATCAAACTCATTTAATGCCAGCTCCACAGTAGAGATAAGTTTTTTAATAGATGCTTCGCTTGTAGCGACAGATAAGTGAATAGGCTCAAGCAAATCTGGAGTTAGATGGATGCCTGCGTTACGACATGCTCGATAAATATAGCCATATTCATCATATCCTGTTGAAGATGCTTCTTGATAGTTTCTTGCTGGTGTTGAGCGAAATTGAAAAGAAAATGTACTATGAAAGCGAACCAGCTGTAACCTAGTCAAGAAAGAGCTATCTCTATGCAATTTATCCAAATACAAGCCTTTTTTATCCAAAGATTGGTATATCTTGATGTCTTGCAGTATTTCAAGTGTTGCAACACCTGCAGCCATTGAGAGCGGATTTCCGGAAAATGTTCCGCCTTGAAGGACTTGCTCCATCGCAAGTAAATTAAAATAACATTTCGATCCTGCGAGAGCACCAATCGGAGTGCCACCACCAATGATTTTACCGAATGTATAGAGATCGGCATGAATTCCCAATTGATTGGCAACTGAGCCAAACCCGAAGCGAAAACCTGAAATGACTTCATCAAAAATCAAGACTGTCTTGGTCTTATCGCATAAGCGACGCAACTCAGATAGAAAATTATCTTCGGGTAAAATTAACGACATATTGCAAGCAATGGGTTCAATTATGACGCATGAAAATTCTTGTGATACTAATTGTTTTTCAATCCTATCCAGATTGTTATATTCACATTGACTAACAGCATTGCGTATCGCAGGGTCAAGACCAGCGCTTACAGGTTCGCCTTTAATAAACAAATCAGAGTGTCCGTGATAACCACCAATGAAAGTCATAACTTTTGTACGTCGTGTATAAGCTCTTGCGAGTCGCACAGCGCTCATTACCGCTTCTGTTCCACTATTTACAAAACGGATTCTTTCAATAGATTCAGTGGAGTGAACAATTAAGCTTGCAAGTTTATGTTCGATTTTACTAGCCGTACCGAATAAAATTCCTTTGTCAACCTGCGCTTTAATTGCTTTACAAATCTCAGGGTGATTATAACCAAGTATCAATGGGCCAAAAGCATACATAAAGTCTATATATTTGTTGCCATCCTGATCAATTAAGTATTCTCCTTCACTACGATCAATCCACAGGGGAGGGGAATCAACATTTTTGCAGGCTCGTAACGGAGAACTAACATCTAGTGGTATATAATGTTCGGGAGCATTCATTGTTTTACTCCATTTATGCAGTTTTGCTAAGGTTGCAATATAGTTCGTTTTCAAATGTTTTTAAAAGTTGATAGAGGCTAATAGCTTCTATGAATGTTGTAACATGGCAAAAAACAGTTAAAAATGCATTTAAGTTATTGGGTGGTGCTAGAACAATATCACCATTATTTGCATATTGAAAAAAAACACAATGAGATAAGGCACGAATTTTGGCTACCACAGTATCAATGCCAGTGAGGGGAGCACTATATTTCACTGCAAAATCAAATTCAAGAACATGGCCGTTATCGTAGCGCCAACGTTGAGTACTCATCAAATGAGGCCAGAGTAAAAAATCATAGGCATGTTGACCTGTTAGACTAAAGAATGGAATATTAGTGGATAGCCCCATCCCTGAGAATCGAGGCGCGCACTCGAGTAAGTACCATTTTTCTTGATTACATTGACGCATTTCGATATGGAAAGGGCCTGATTTCAACTCAAGCGCTGCTATAAATTGTTTCAATGGCTGCATCTCGGGAAAATCTTGTTGAACTGTTTTTGAGATATAGGCTTCTTCATGGAAAAATGGGCCCTTTAATTTTGGGTATTTCGTATGGTAAATGAGCGGATAAATAATTCCTTCATGAATAATGCCATCTATCGCAACCTCTTTTCCTGTTAAATATTCTTCAATGATTACATCACCTTTTGTACCGTTAATTTGATTATTAATTCGACGTGCAAGACTGATTGCTCTTGGAAGTCCTGCTGCTTCATCAACACGGCTCACACCAGCGCTATAAAAACCACTAGCTGGTTTAACAATCAGAGGGAAACACAAATTTTTTCTCTGATATAGCTGTTCGCATGATTCAATACAGTCTGTCGCTGAGAATATGACATACTGTGAAAATAAATGAGAAAGGTTTTTTTCTTCACGCAAACGTTTTTTATTTGTTAATCTGCCAATGAGATCTTCGCCACGACCGATGATGTTCCCATGTTTTTTAATCCGCTCAACTAATATCTGTCCGGTATCAGAAAACGATAAGATCTCATGGTAATCCGTTAGATCTAATGTTAGAGCGCTGAGCCATTCTTTCTCAGAGACAACAGTGAGTGTTAGGCCGCGATCATTGGCATATTTAATAAAATCAGGGCAGCCTGATTCATTGCCAATAAGTAAAATTTTCATTGCAGTGTTTCTCTGATTTCATGCAGAAACGTCCCAGTGTCTCGTATGGCTGTATCAAATCCAAAAATGACTGTTTGGATATCTTGTTCTGATTGAATGAGTTTTTCTATCGACAGACAGGTTTCTTTCGCGTGCATTTCTTCACCGCTTGTATCGATATGAATTTCAAAATATTCATGAGTAGAAATCTCATCAGGATATAAATTACTTAAAGCGCAAGCGAGTAATGAAATTTGATAATCGGCCTCGACCTCTATTCCTAAAGCATATCCGAAGGCATGATATACATTGCTAGAGTAGCCTTCATGTTGATTTTGTACAAATTTTAAAGAGATAGGTTTGCGTTGCTTCAATTGAAATCCAAGGGCTGTGATCACTTCTTGAAAAATCATGTAATGTGGTCTTGGTTTTTGCTCCTCTATTAGAATAAGTTTTAGATACTCTTTAAATGATTCATCGTCGGTGGTTTTGTAAACAAGATTAATTACTTCTCTTTGAAAACCATACCCAGAGCCCCAATAATATTCTGAAATAAAAGCTTCTAGTCGTTGTTTATCTAATCGGTTAGCAAGTAAGTCGATGTACATGGGATTTATATGATGGTCATGTTTATGAAGGCGATCTCTTAACAAATTATTTAACCAAGGAAGAGAGGAGGGGGCTTCTCGTGATGTAATCCTCAAATTATACAGTTTCTCGGCGACTTGATTAACGTTTCCATGTTTTATCTGATTATAATATTCTAGCAAAGAATCCACTGCTGTAGCGACTTCACACATAAACTACATTCCTCCGTTAAAAACTATATTTGACCCGTTAATATAATGCGCTGCATTAAGAAGTTGTATAGCAAACTGTGACACATCTTCTTTGCTTGCAATTTTGCCATTTGGTATGCGACTTTCGATCTGTTGAATTCGTTTTTCATCGCCTATCATGCCAGCGCTAAAGAACCCCGGGCTAAATGCGTAACAGATGATCCCATGTCGTGCATATTCCTGGGCAATACTTTTTGCAAAAGAGACGAGTGCGCTCTTACTCGCAGAATAGGCGGCCGAGTAGAGCTCTGGCTTGTCTGATGCGGAGGATGCAATAAGCTGGATATGCCCTGCTTTTTTTTTCATAAAATGGGGAATTATAGTATTAACGATATTCACTGCGCCAAATAGATTGGTAGAGAAAACTTGTGTCCATTTTTCATGCGTCATTCGATGCGTTATGCCATCAGCAGAAATGGCAGGGGTGTATATTAGATGGCTAATGTCAGAGTGTTCGTGCAAAATTATCTTGATCAAACTAGCACTTTCTTGTTGATTATTTACATCTAGGTAATAATGTTTTGAATCTACACGGCGAGAAGTTGCAACATAAGCAACTTTTTGGTTATCCAAATGGGTTACCATAGACTGAGAAAGTGCGCTATCAGCGCCTATTATGAGAATTTTCATTTAGTATCCAGTCCCAATATTCATAACGCATTTGAGCGCATTTGTTTAAAGTCAAAATTATTTTATTAAATACCCTGTCACTTAAAATTTTACTATTCTTTAGTGCCATCATCGCCACGGATTTCCATTCCGTTATTTCTTCCTCCAATAACTCTTGTAGTTTGAGAGATGTGGTTTCAAATCTCATCATTTGTAATAACGGAATAATATAGAGTACCTGTGCATGATCAAAAATACGCCGAGAAAGTGTTTTTTTCAGTTCGTCATCTGCTTTGGCATAGGCCTCTTCATTGATTTTAATGTAGTGTTTAATTGCATCAAGATAAATGTCATTTTGAAAAAAATTATTGGCTAATTTTATAAGACTTTGTAGTTTTTTGTTCTCATTTAAATAGAGTCGGGGTGCAGGCTCAACGAGTAATAACTTTCCCATAAGATTAGCTGTATCCGTTTTAACAATGTTAGTCAGTGCCATTTTTGCATTTTCGAGTGATAATTCACCGCAAGTGGAGTAAGGAGGGATATCCACAACAAGCGGATCAAATACATGAATTTTCTCGTTTGCTACTTTTTTAATAACGATGGAATGCAAATAACCAAGATTGATAGAATACAAAGATGAATACGACAAATGGGCCGAATTAGTCCATGCTATTACACCATGAATATATCTTTCGCAAAGTGCCTGTAAGTCATCGAAATTGAGATTGCTTGTCAATGAGTAATGGCTGAATTTAATGCACAGATCTTTAAGTGCGGTTTCCCCACATACTTGTACGGGAAACGTAATTTCAGGTAGGCCATACTCATCATAACCACTTATCAAAAGATATCCCTTACCCAGCAACATCAAGCTTGACTCTTGAATGTTTGGATTATCAAGGGTGTGAACAATTGCACCTGTAAAGCAGTTAATATACGGTTTCACAACTGCCTCTCTCCATTGCATCCAACAGGACTGATCCTGTTGATTTTATTTTTAATGTTGGTTTTTATCTTTTTCAAATAGATAATGCCAATTAAAATTTCTATAAAACTACCATATGACCAGCATATGGCTAGAATAATTGGCGACATACCTGCTTTGTTAACAATGAGCCACAATACCGGTATGCTGAGTACCCCTGTGATTAATGCACGGACAATAAAGCTGAAGCGTGTTTCTCCGAAAGCGTGTAGTACCGATGCGCCAATCATCGTAAAAACAAAAGCAAGCGGGTAAGTCCACAATACAAACATGGCGTATTTAGCCAAAATAAATGTCTCTGAATCCACTTTAAAATTGGCTGATTTTAGAATAGGCTGCCATAAAAATAAAACCATGACGCTGGCGATAATCACATAAAAAATCCCCAGTGTGAAGCCCGTATTTAAATAAATTTTAACATTGTGAAATTCATTTGCGCCTAATTTATTTGCAACAAAGGTGCTAACGCCTGTTGCCAGGCCAATAATTGGAATAATCATAATATAATTGATGGCTATTAGAGCGCTTAATGACGATAAAGCCTGAATGCCTAGTGCACCAACTACCCAAATAAAAGCTGTATTTGCTGCCTCGTCGAGACAAGTAGTTAATCCTGCTGGAATGCCGCGATGAAACATTGCCCTAAAATCTGCTTGTTTGAGTCGAAAATATTTAAAATTGAGTTCACCGAAGCGATAAAGTGTTATTGCGAAAATAATAAG
>MGYM01000044.1:1430-9815 GCA_001801745.1 Gammaproteobacteria bacterium RIFCSPLOWO2_02_FULL_38_11 | reverse complement strand
GATTTCAGCAATCAACGTCCCTAAAGCACTACCTACCATCCCCAGCTCAGGGAATGGTCTAAACCCGAAAACCAAAGCGGGAGTCAATATAGCGTTAATCAGTTGGCCCAAGAGAGAGATTTTCATCACACTACGAGTTCTTAATAATCCATTAAAATAACTGATAAACCCTGTATTAATGACCATTAGTGCGCCATAAAAAATACCGACACGAAAATACGTTTTTTCAAGAAGAATAATCTCTTGTGGCAGACCACTAAGCTTGGGTAAATACAAAAGTAACGGATATAAAGCAAGCAAAACACTTGCTAGTAGCAAAGAATAAATTAAACCAGTGCAGCCCATTAGTCGGTGGTTTTTACCACCGCCATAGGCTTGGGCAATAAAGCTTCGAGAGATGGACGCAGCGCCTGTAAAAAACATAATAAATGTCATTAAAGTGAATATTGCTGGGCCTGAGGCTGCCAGTGTTAATTCGGAGTAATGCGCCAATGTTAATCGATCGACCAGCATCATGATCATGCCACCGGACATACTGACCATCAGCGGGAAGCTTGTTTGATAGAGGTTTAAGTAGGTTGACCACTTACCATTTAATGTATTTGGTGAATGTTTGATAAAACTCATGGTCTAACTCACTTAGCTGATTGATGTAGCCGCCTGCTTTATTTTGTAAGTGCTGCATCTCACTAGAAGAGCTACAGTTCTGCATGCGAAGAAATTGCCCTTTAAATTGCGAGAGTAAATGTTTGTATTGTTCATGATGTGCATATAAGTCTGATCCAGTTGGTTGCTGAGATATGAAAAAAATTCTGTAATAATAACTTTCTTCATATAAATTGGCACAAGCTAGCATTTTTAAATCGTTTTTTTGTACTGCATTCATGATCAGTTGGTGTTTAAGCGCTCGTGTTTGAATAGCTCTGTTTATCAATTGGCGAGCATACGCATTTGTTTTTTGTTGTAAGTCTATCGAAAAAAGGTGATTCACAAAAGTAACGCTGTCAAATTTCCAGTAAGTGAAGGGAAAAATAAACTGATTTTCAAGCAAAGATGTTGCAGGGTAGGCCTCACCAGTTACTCCGATTGTTAGGTCCTCTAACAAGAGAGGTTCTGTGTGGTGGATGAGTAAGGCATGTCGTGTACTCTGCTGGTATGTTAGGTTTCCTAAGTCATGTCGGTAGGCAACATTTTTTATTGGCACGACAATTAAATGCAGGCCTTGCGGTTTATCAATGAATTGTTGTTGTAGATCATTCAAGTTAAACACTTGAAATGATGACCAGAGAGTATCCTGGTAAATACCTAGTTCAGTCAAATAACAGGGTACCCAATCCATGGTATATTTTTCATAGTTGATATCATCAATATCAACAAGAGCCCAAAATAATGCTTCGAGTGACACTTGCTGTTTAACTATCACTGGGCATAAATTAGCTGCGAGGCAGTTTTTTTGCTTAATGAGCATATCTTAATGTGCCTAAATAGAGTCTCTCAAGGCCTATAGCGATGCAACATGACTCTATCTCTTCGCGTTGAATATATTTCGATGCCATTGTTTTTTTATGCCAATTGACTGATGCAGTAGAAACTGGTCCAAGGTTTGTTTGAAAAACCAGTTCTTGTTTCAACGCCAGTGCTTTTTGTACCTTTTTTAAAACCTCAACATTTCCACCCATAAATGAATCGCAGGCATTCACGCTTTTAACAGGAACTAGGTTATTGATAAATTCGGTAACACAATTAAAAATATTCGTACCTATCCCGTTCACTTGTTTTGGTTCGCCAATCACAACAAATTCACGCATAGTAAATTCACATAGCCGGTAAGGATCAAATCTACTGCTCTCTTCATTGCGAAAACATT
The DNA here is from genome assembly GCA_001801745.1 of Gammaproteobacteria bacterium RIFCSPLOWO2_02_FULL_38_11. Lineage (GTDB taxonomy): Bacteria > Pseudomonadota > Gammaproteobacteria > HIGHO2-12-38-15 > HIGHO2-12-38-15 > HIGHO2-12-38-15. Next base: position 7,948 of record MGYM01000044.1, on the reverse strand, counting down.
TGGCCACAGAACATAGAAGTTGCGTACTTTTCTGGTATTTTCTGCTGTAATAATCAAAACAATGATAACAGACAGAGGGATTCAGTAGATGTCTCCGCGCAGAGACTGTATCACCGGGATCAATATAGAATGGTTTTGAGGGTAAATTCTCAAAAAAGCTGGTTTTGGCGATATTTGAAGCCGTTAATGTATTACCAGCAGTTACAAATTCAAAATCAAACTTTTTTTTAAGCAGAGCACAGAGCTTCTGATCAAGTTCAACCATGCCATGAGCGTGCTGGCCAGATAACTGTAGGCTAGTGTAGCCATGAGTATTGAGCAGTGAAATCTCACCTTTGTCATCAACTAGCACATTATCTAATTTTTGCATAATGAATAAATCCTTGAATATCCAAATTATATAATGCGATAAAATCAATATCATCGAGAAATATATTGAATTCATTCTCAATCGCAACAATGATTTTCATCAGAGAAAGGGAGTCTTGAATGATTTCTTTTAGTTTCATCTCGCCTGTCAAACCAGTGTTAGAAGTTACTGATTCAAAGATGTTTAGTACTTTTCTACTTGCATCCGTCATTTCCATACAACAAATCCTTCAATAAATAAATAGTCCAACTCAGTTCTATTAAAGGTTTCAATAGCTGTTTGTGGGTCGTTTATTAATGGTTGCCCCGAGGTATTAAACGAAGTATTTAATAGGCAAGGTAAGTTACTTTTACTCTTGAACGTGCTGATCAATTGATGAAAGACAGCGTTGATGCTAGCAGTGACCAACTGAATACGTGCGGTCCCATCTGCATGTACAATGCCACTGATTTCTACTGCTTTATGAGGAATAACAGTCGCTATTTGAAGCATATAATAGCATAATTCAGTTTTTTCAAAGTAAAAATATTTGGTCGCATCTTCCTCTAAAACTGCTGGTGCAAAAGGTCTGAATAGCTCACGAAATTTAATTTTTTGATTAATAAGGTTTTTAATATTGGGCCATCCTGGGTTTGCCAATATCGATCGATTGCCCAGTGCTCTTGGCCCATACTCGCTTTTTCCATTAAACCAGGCGATGACATGACCTTCATTCAGCACGGTAGCGGCTCTTTCTATGGCATCTGTTTGACCTAGCCATTTGAAATTTAAGGATGTATTTTGCAGCGTATTTTCTATCTCAGCCCGGTTCCATGACTTTCCTAGGTAGGGGATAAATTTTTTATCACTGACTGGCCTGTTTTCTTTGCCAGCTACCGCGAGGGCCGCACCGAGTGCCGCACCATCATCACCAGCGGCAGGCTGAATGAAAAATCCCGTAGGTTTTATTTCTTCAGCAATTCTTTGATTCATGAGGCAATTGAGGAAAACTCCGCCTGCGCCGCATAGATATAAGTTGTTTGTCTTTTTTACCCAATAGCGAACCAGCTCTAACATCACAGATGTCACAGCGCTTTGTAGTGAAGCGGCCAGTGAATAATGGTTTGAATTAAGCTGCTCACTACTTGTTGGTCGTTTAATGGCAAAGAACTCTTCTAGCTCATTAAACAAGTGATGATATAAAGGATCTTCTAGAGTGTTAAATTTCAGGTTTGTTGTTAGGTTGCCATCTTTAAAAGAAATCAATTTTTTAAACTTATCTAAGTAGGTTTCTGATCCATAGGCAGCCATTCCCATGACTTTATATTCGTCTTGATTAAAGCAAAAGCCTAAAAATCGCGTAATAATAGAGTAGAAAATACCGATTGATTTTGAAATGGGGTATGCGTAAATTTTTGTAAGTTCATGATTTTGATATTGATAGAGTGAAATAGAAGTTAATTCCCCCATACCATCAGCAACGACAACTAATGAGCGCTCAAATCCTGAAACAGCTGTGGCAGATAAAGCATGAGCATAGTGATGCTGAATTGGCACTATCTCTATTTTTTCCGAGCCAGGAATAAGGCGATGTAAATGTCGACGAATATTGTCTACTTGATAAAAACTTGCGTAGTGTCCTAAGAGAGATGCAGGGGTGTTGCTATAATTGAATGACCAGCCGAGCTTTGTAATGTCATCAATATTAATATTCCCATAGTTCAATGCAGAATAGATAGCGTGCATTGGAAACTCGCCAGTACCTTTGTTGCCAGAAAAACGTTCTTGAGCTGATGCAAATATAATTTCTTTATTAACAATAAGCGCTGCGGCACTATCAAGGCCTTGAACAATTCGAGAGTCGCGATAATCCGTGATTTTGTTATTTTCGTTAAATCTATCTTGTAATCCTGGAATACCGCTGATCCCCAAATAATTCATGTTAAGTCCCAAATATGGCAATCGCGTTATTTCCACCGAAACCAAAACTATTACTTTGAATGAAATCAATTTTCGGAAAATGGGCGTTGGTATCGCCTACATAATTCAGATCAAATTCATGACTATCAGAGTAAAGGGAGGTAGCAGGAACTCTGTTGTTTTTAAACGTCAGCGCAATAAGTATCGTGGCTACTGCACCACAGGCCGCCATGTTGTGTCCAAGTATTGTCTTGGGTGCGCATATCACTGCGGTATAACTTAGCTCGTTAACTATTGCAGCCTCAATGCTGTCGTTTGCCACCGTGCCAGTGCCGTGAGCGAATAATACGTTAATGTCTTGGGCATCTAATTGAGCTTTTTTTAAAGCCATTTTATGACAGGTCAGTATAGATTCTTTGTTGGGTGTTGTTGGATGATCGGCATCGCAATTGCGGCTTATCCCAGCTATCGAACAGTATCGTTTACGTGCTATCGCGGCCTTCTGCAACACAATAAAGGCACTACCTTCGGAAATGGTAATAGGTCCTCGATCGCGGCAAAATGGCTTGCATGGTTGATGACTGAGCGCTTTTAAGGTGTCAAAGCCATACAATACTTTTTTAGCTAGAAGATCCGTGCCCCCCACAAGAACTGTGTCATGTATATTCTGTTTTATTAAATTAACGGCAATTTCAAGTGCTGCATTGAAAGAAGCGCAAGTATTATATATTAGCGTGCTAAAACCAGATGACTCTGTCACAGTTCGTATTGATTTTAATAGTGATGTACCACAATAGTTTGGCGCCAGTAAATTCGTATTAAGCGATTGCTCAAGCAAATCAGAATTACCGTCGTTATTTGCTACAACAAGCCCCATGCGCATGCCAGCGTTTATTTCTGCGTCTTGTAATGCTTGTATCGCTGAATAAATACCTAAATGTGTATTCCAGGAATGTTTGTCTTTCAAACCAAGCTGGGTGGATTGCCTCATGATTTTGTCTCGTTGTTGAGAGGTAAGTTTTCCCACTAAAATTTCTTTCTGAGTATACCCATCAAGCATTATGGATGAAAAAAACGATTGTTTTTTTGATGAATTTTCAAATAACTCGCTCGGATTGACACCAACTGGTGTAACACATCCAAGTCCTGAAATTACTAATTCCATAAACGTTCTTCGCTCCGTGGGTAAGGGGTATGGTTGAGTTTTCACTTAACCTGTTGCACAGTCTCGCAATTATTGCAACATCGTGCGATTACGCCCTTCTTTCTACTGTAAACCAGGCAAGTTCAGTCAATGCTTCACGATAAACAGAAGCGGGAAAGATGGTCAGTGCTTGCAAGGCTTTCTGAATTTCTTGTTTTGCAGAAAGAAGAACATAATCGATCGCGTGAGTAGATTCAATCATTTTTACAATAAATTGAAATTCTTCTTTTTTGCCGTGTATTAATGCGTCCCGTAGTCGCGCTTTCTCTTCCCCGTCGCATTTTTTCATCGCATAAATTAAAGGAAGTGTTGTTTTTCCTTCTGCAAGATCATCGCCGAGATTTTTCCCCGTGGTTTCTGTTTTTGCGATGTAATCCAACGTGTCATCCACCATTTGAAATGCCGTGCCCAAGTGCATGCCGTAATTTAACATCGCTTGAATTTCTGCTGCGGATTTTTCTGCAAGCAAGGCGCCTAACTGGGCCGCAATTGAAAATAAAATTCCTGTTTTATATTGAATAATTTGTAAATAATTTTCTTCATCTAGATCGGGATTATGGCGGTTTTGTAATTGTAATACTTCGCCTTCTGCAATATGTGGCGTGGCATCTGAAAATAATTTTAAAATTTTAAAATTATTTAATTCAACCATCAAATGGAATGCGCGAGAATAAAGATAATCACCCACCAGCACGCTGGCCTCATTCCCCCAAACAGTATTTGCTGTTTTTTTTCCGCGTCGCAAAGTAGAAGCATCGACAACATCATCATGTAATAAGGTTGTCGTGTGAATTAATTCGACGACCGCAGCCAAAGAAATTGAATCCCCATTAAGGCAATCAAATAAACCCGCGCCCAACAAAACCAGTAAAGGGCGTAGACGTTTTCCTTTTTTTTGAAAAATATGCAGACCAATTTCATTGATTAAATCTGTTTTAGAATGAAATTGAGCTTGAATGACCTCGTCTACCACAGCCAATTTGTCATTGACGAGAGAATAAAAAGAAGGAAGAGGCATAGGATTTCGTATTAAATTTTTAAAAGAGGGATGCTAGGGGTGAGTGAATGGAAAATCAAGTTATTTTGTATAGTCAACGGACTTAGGGAAAGCCCTTATCTTTATTCATTGCAACACAAAATACTTGTTTTTCGTCAGCTTTCAGGTGATTTGCATTTTGATAAATAATAGTGTTTAATTGCCGACAGTTTATGGAAATGTGATGTCTTCCTTAAAACACGAAGGCATTGATAAGAGGTTCATTGTAGCCTCGCTTGAGATTAAAGCTGCCGCCACTTTTAAAAATACTTAGAAGTGGCGGCAGGTTTTTTTGTCATTAAAAATTATTCACAACTTCGTTTTTACTGACATGATTTTGTGATTGATATAGAGAGAAACATGGTAACAGTAAATCAATTAATTCGTAGTCCGCGGTCACCTAAGGTCAGAAAAACCAATGTGCCAGCATTGACGTTTTGTCCACAACGCAGGGGAGTCTGTGTGCGTGTGACAACGCAAACGCCCAAAAAGCCGAACTCTGCTTTACGGAAAGTGGCGCGTGTTCGTTTAACCAATGGGTATGAAGTCACGGCTTATATTGGCGGTGAAGGTCACAACCTTCAAGAACACTCTGTTGTATTGATACGGGGTGGACGCGTCAAAGACTTGCCGGGGGTACGTTATCACATTGTGCGAGGGAGCTTAGACACCGCGGGCGTCGCCAAGCGTCGCCGTGGTCGTTCTAAGTATGGGGCCAAGAAACCGAAATAGGTAGAAAAGCATGTCAAGACGAAGAGAAGCGCAAAAACGAGAAATTATTCCAGATCCTGTTTATAAAAGTGAATTATTAGCAAAATTCATTAATACGATAATGAGTCATGGAAAAAAATCAATTGCGGAATCGATTGTGTATGGTGCCCTTGAAAAATTGCAAGAAAAATTAGGCACTAAGCTGCAATCTTATTTACATAAGAAAAAAGACAATGCAAATACGGAAGACGACGGTGAAGTCAGTGGAGAGAAGAAACAACAAGTGCTGGTGGATGTATTTGATCGTGCTTTAGATAATGTTCGCCCTTCTGTTGAAGTGCGTGCGCGACGCGTGGGTGGCTCGACTTATCAAATTCCTGTCGAAGTGCGTCCTTCCCGCCGAACCACATTGGCCATGCGATGGATAGTAGAAAGTGCCTGTGATCGCAGTGAAAAAACGATGGCACTACGGCTTGCGGCAGAATTGATGGATGCATTAGATGGTCGTGGCGCTGCAGTCAAGAAACGCGAAACAGCACACAGCATGGCGAAAGCGAACCAAGCCTTCGCGCATTTCAGGTGGAACTAACATGGCAGTAGACACATCAGCGCGAACAACCCCTTTAGAACATTACCGCAATATCGGTATTATCGCGCACATTGATGCGGGAAAAACGACAACCACAGAACGTATTCTTTTCTATACGGGTGTATCACACAAGTTAGGCGAAGTGCATGACGGTGCAGCCATCATGGATTGGATGGAGCAAGAACAAGAACGCGGTATCACGATCACCTCTGCAGCGACGCGTTGTTACTGGGCTGGAATGGCAAAACAATTCCCCACACATCGTATTAACATCCTTGACACGCCCGGGCATGTGGATTTCACGATTGAAGTGGAGCGCTCTTTGCGCGTATTGGACGGCGCTTGTGTTGTATTTTGTGCTGTGAGTGGCGTGGAGCCGCAATCAGAAACCGTATGGCGACAAGCGAATAAATACGGCGTGCCACGCATTGCCTTTGTTAATAAAATGGATCGTGCGGGTGCGGATTTCCTGCGTGTCGTCAATCAAATTCAAGTTCGTTTGGGTGCAAATCCGATCCCCTTACAGCTCCCGATAGGTGCGGAAGAAAAATTCGAAGGCGTGATTGATCTTGTCAAGATGAAAGCGATTTATTGGGACGAGGCAACACAGGGCATGAGTTTTGTTGAAAAAGAAATTCCTGGAGAGTTGCAAGCAGAAGCAAGAGCGGCGCGTGAGCAATTAATAGAAGCGGCTGCTGAAAGTTCAGAA
>MGYM01000044.1:0-1407 GCA_001801745.1 Gammaproteobacteria bacterium RIFCSPLOWO2_02_FULL_38_11 | reverse complement strand
TGAAGTTGCTTTATCTGAAAGTGAAATTAAAAAGGGGTTACGTGCCCGCACATTGAATAATGAAATTGTACCTGTGCTCTGTGGATCGGCATTTAAAAACAAAGGTGTGCAAGCAATGTTGGACGCAGTCATTGAATACTTACCTGCGCCTCTCGATGTACCTGCTATCCAAGGGGTTTTGGCTGACAAAGACAACACAGTTGCAGAGCGTAAACCTGATGATAGCGAACCGTTTTCGGCGCTTGCATTTAAAATTGCGACCGATCCTTTTGTGGGTGCATTGACGTATTTTAGAGTGTACTCCGGTGTCTTACACAGTGGAGACACGATTTTCAACCCCATTAAAGATCGCAAAGAACGCATTGGGCGTATTGTACAAATGCACGCAAATAGCCGTGAAGAAATCAAAGAAGTGCGAGCAGGAGACATTGCCGCGGCAATTGGTTTGAAGTACACAACAACGGGTGACACCTTATGTGATTTTGACAAGGTTATTACCTTAGAAAAAATGGATTTCCCAGAGCCCGTGATTCATGTGGCAGTGGAACCAAAAACAAAAGCAGATCAAGAAAAAATGGGTGTTGCTTTAAATAAATTAGCGCAAGAAGATCCCTCTTTTCGTGTGCGCACAGACGAAGAATCGGGGCAAACGATCATTTCGGGGATGGGAGAGTTACATCTTGAAATTATCGTTGATCGCATGCGTCGTGAATTTAACGTGGAAGCCAATGTAGGTAAACCGCAAGTCGCTTATCGTGAAACCATCAAACGCACAGTAGAGCAAGAAGGAAAATTTATCCGTCAGAGTGGTGGACGTGGGCAGTATGGTCATGTTTGGTTGCGTTTAGAGCCGCGTGAACCGGGTACAGGTTATGAATTTGTGAATGAAATTGTAGGGGGTATTATTCCTCGGGAATACATCCCTGCGGTGGACAAAGGGATTCGTGAGCAGATGGAAAATGGTGTTATTGCAGGATTTCCTGTTGTCGATGTCCGCGTTGCTTTATTTGATGGATCTTTCCATGAAGTAGATTCCAGTGAAATGGCATTTAAGATTGCTGGATCGATTGGTTTTAAAGAAGGTGCGAAAAAAGCAAATGCCATATTGCTTGAGCCCATCATGAAAGTAGAAGCGGTCACGCCTGAAGAATACATGGGTGACGTGATGGGAGATTTAAATCGCAGACGAGGTATTTTGCAAGGGATGGAAGATGTGCCTGCGGGAAAATCGATACAAGCGGAAGTTCCGTTATCTGAAATGTTTGGTTACGCCACGTCTTTGCGCTCTTTGACGCAGGGTCGTGCCACTTATTCAATGGAATTTAGTAAATATGTTGAAGCGCCTGCCTCAGTTGCAGAAGCGGTCATTGAAAAACAGAAAGGGTAATTTAATTTTTTAGCGAGGAA
>MGYM01000043.1:2963-20942 GCA_001801745.1 Gammaproteobacteria bacterium RIFCSPLOWO2_02_FULL_38_11 | reverse complement strand
GTTTGTTGATCAGATATTCTGCACGCCTTGATTTTCTGTGCTTTGCTGCTCACATACTGAGATGTATGCTCCGCTGCGATGCTCAAAAATCAAGGCGTTTCGGCTCAAACTAGCGAATTGTCAACAGGCCCTAGGATAAGAATTTAAAGAAAAAATTATTTTAAGGGCCTCGTGCTTGCAGTGCCAAACATGAATGTTTACAATATGGTTGTAAACTTTTAATATAAAGCTTACATTGACAATGTAAACTTATTGGGTATACTTAGAATACTGAAGAATTAACTTTTTGTGAGATAGATGGATCCCTTCCTTTTAAAGCAAGTGATTATTGATCAGCAGCAAATTTCTTTACCCCAGCGATTAGTCGCGCGTGATATCGATATGAAAGCTATCATGGCTGGGTCGCATATCGTGGTGATTGCAGGTATTCGTCGATGTGGAAAATCAACTTTGTTGCAGCTTATTCGACAAGAATTAAAAGAGTCTTCTTATTATATTAATTTCGATGATGATCGTTTAGTTCAATTTACAATTTCAGATTGTCAGACGCTATTAGAGTTATTTATGGAGCTGTATGGAGAGCAGCGGACTTTTTTCTTTGATGAAATTCAGAATATCATTGGCTGGGAGCGGTTTGTTCGACGTTTGCATGATAATGGTAATAAAATTTATTTAACGGGATCTAATGCGGTTTTATTTAGTAAAGAGCTGGGGACGCGTTTGACAGGTCGTTATGTTCAAATACAGTTGTATCCTTTTTCATTTAAAGAATATTTAAATTATCATCGGCAAAGTACTTTAATTAAAAAAAATTTGAAAAGTAATGAAAAGGTAGAATTAAAGCGTTATTTCAATCATTTCTTTCTAGAAGGTGGCATTCCGGAATATATCCAAGAACATCAAATTGCGCATTTGCAAGCTTTGTATGAAAGTATTATTTATAGAGATATCATCGTTCGTTACCACATTGAAAATGTACATGTCTTTAAAGAACTTGTTTATTGTTTAGCGAGTAACATGGGAAAAGAGGTTTCCTATAATGCTTTGCGAAAGCAGCTTAATGTTGCCAGTCCTTCGACTATTTCAAATTATTGTGATTTCTTGGAAAATAGTTTTTTATGTTTTTTTATTAATCGCTTTGATTTTTCTTTAAAAAAACAAATGCATTATGCTAAAAAAATATATTTTATTGATCAGGCTTTGGCAAAAGCAGTTGGTTTTAGAATGGATGAAGAAAAAGGTCGGGTTTTAGAAAATATTGTTTTTATGGAATTAAAGAGAAGAAACAAAGAAATTTATTTTCATAAAGATAAAAAAGAATGTGATTTTCTTGTTAAAGAAGGCAATAAGATTACTGAAGCTATTCAAGTGTGTTATTACTTGGATTCTGATAAAACGAAAGAAAGAGAGGTTGGGGGGTTGCTTGAGGCGATGTCATTATACAAACTTAAAGAAGGATTTATTTTAACAGAAAATACATTTAAAACAGAAAATATAACAGTTGACCATCAAAGTTACCTCATCCATATCTTGCCTGTGTGGTATTACAGCCTTAAAGATTCATGACTTATCCTCAAGGAAAAAGTTAGTTGTTTCTTACTTTTAGGCGCGTGCTCAGCCACCATTTCCTAAGAGGATTGATATAAAGAGGATATTGTTTTTTAGAAAATTCTTTTTTTTCTAAAATTGAAATTAAAGAAAATTCTAATTCTGTAAAAATAATACTAGATAACTGTGTTTTTTTGATTTCTTCTGGTGTTGACTCGATTGTTCTCTTATAGCATATTTTTGCATAATCAAGGTAATCTAGCAACATTTTTTTGCAACTTAAGTTTTTTTTATTTTTTGTAAAAACATTTTTTAAATCTTCCGGTGAAACAGAATTTTTTTTAAATAATATGCCTGGTATAAGAATCCGTTGTTGATGTAAGTCCCAGGGTAGGCGTCTTATGTTTCGCGTGATGAGCCAGCATAAACCTAATTCTCGTGCAAGCAAAAACGCTTCTTTGCTGGTTTTTTCTAAAATATGAGAAATTAGTATGGCAAGCAAACTCCAGGAGCTGTGTGCATCCTCGATGAGTTCTCCAAAATCATCGTAATAATTGATATTCCATTTTCTTTCTATGCCATCTAATAATTCAGTGAAAATTATTTTAGGTAATGGGTATGTTGATAAAATAGAAGAAATAAGTTTTCCGATAGGATGTTCGGGTGTCCCATTAAAAATACGATGTAATTCGCCTCGCCACCATTGGAATCGTTGTAGCGCCATTTCCTGTGAAGTACATTTATTTAAAATACTTTCTAATTCGTGAAAGAAATTATGTAAAATAACTATCGCCTGTTTTTTTGAAAATTCAGTAAATAACAAACTGTAGTAGAGGTTAGAGCCGGGAGGGGCAATCAATTTTTCAACTGTCATAGCAGTGTTTTCAGTTGATAAAGATAATCTAACGCGTCTTTGGGGCTTAAACTATCTGCGCTGATATTTTTTAATTTTTCAATGACGGGGTGTTCTTGATATAGAACTGTGGGGAGTGCTAGGCTAGGTGATTTTTCAATTTCAAGTTGTTGTAATTTTGCTTTTGCTAATTGAATAACGGGCTGGGGTAGTCCAGCCAGTTGTGCGACTTGCAATCCATAACTTTTGCTCGCAGCGCCTGCGAGCATCGTATAAAGAAATACAACCGTGTCTTTGTGTTCGATGACTTCAACGTGTTTATTTCGAATAACAGAAAAAGTTTCTTCTAACTTTGTTAATTCAAAATAATGCGTGGCAAATAAAGTGAAAGCTTTAATTTTTGTTGCAAGATAATCTGCACAAGCAAAGGCAAGTGCCAGTCCATCGTAAGTACTGGTGCCTCGTCCAATTTCATCGAGCAAGACCAGACTATGTTGCGTGGCGTTATGAAGGATATTGGCTGTTTCTGTCATCTCTACCATAAATGTAGAGTGACCTTGGGCTAAATTATCACTGGCGCCAATGCGTGTGAAAATACGATCGATAGGGCCGATACATGCGCTTTCTGCGGGAACGAAGCAGCCTATGTGAGCAAGCAATACAATTAATGCGGTTTGTCGCATGTAAGTGGATTTGCCTCCCATGTTGGGGCCGGTAATAATCAGCATGCGCGTTTCATCATTTAACAAAGTTGAATTTGGAATAAAAGGATTTTCTGAAAAATTTTCAATAATTAAATGTCGGCCTGCTTGGATATCAATGCCAGGCGTTTCATTTAAGCGAGGACGGCTTAGACGAAGTGTTTGCGCGCGTTCTGCAAGATTACTTAAAACATCCAGAGTGGCAATCAAGCTTGCTGTTTTTTGCAAGTTGATAATATCTTCGCAGAGCGTATCTAAGATTTGATCATACAATTGTTTTTCAAGTGCAAGTGCGCGTGCTGTGCTACTCAATACTTTTTCTTCATGTGCTTTGAGTTCAGGTGTGATAAAGCGTTCTGCATTTTTAAGTGTTTGGCGACGGATGTAATCCAGGGGTGCAAGCTTTGCTTGAACGCGACTGATTTCAATATAGAAACCATGAATTTTGTTGTAACCAACTTTTAAAGTGGGAATGCCTGTTCTTGTTTTTTCTTGTTGTTCTAGTTTAATTAAAAAATTTCCCGCATTTTCTTGTAGGTGACGTAATTCATCTAATTCGGAATTAAATTCTTCTGCGATAACGCCACCATCGCGAAGTAAAGCGGGTGGGTGAGTGACGAGTGCAGATTGTAGTAAATGTGTTAATTCAGGAAATAAAAACAATCGTTGACTTAATTGTTGTAAATGCGTTGACTGACAATTTTCAAGATGTGTTTTGAGCGTGGGTAAGGTTGCCAAGGCTTCTCGCAATTGTGCTAGATCCCGTGGTCTTGCTGTTTTTAAGGCAACACGCGCAAGGATACGCTCCATATCGCCACAATGTTGAAGAAGCGAAGGTAATTCTGTTTTTTGAGGAGAAGCCATTAAGTCTTCAATCGCTTGTTGACGCCATTGTATTTTTTTATGAGAGCGTAAAGGATGATGTAACCATTGTTGTAATAAACGACTGCCCATGGGGGTGGCTGTGTGATCAAGGACTTGCAGTAAAGTATGTGTTCTTTCTCCTTGGCGGTTTTCGGTAATTTCTAAATTACGACGCGTGTGCGCGTCTAGAATCACCCAAGTTTCACGCTGGTCAACTTGTAAAGTATAAAGATGTTTGAGTGTCGTGCGTTGTGTTTCTTGGACATAATGAAGAAGGCAACCTGCGGCCATGAGGGCAATGGGGTGATTTTCACAACCAAAACCAGAAAGATCTTTTGTTTGAAATTGTTTTATAATTTGTTTTTCTGCTGTCTCAAAATCAAAATACCATTCTGCTTGTTTTTTTATGGCAGAATAAGTTTGTAATAAATTTTGAAAAGGAAAATTTTCAGAAATTAAAATTTCACTGGGATGAAGCCGTGCTAATTCATCTTGCAAGCTTTGAGGGGAATCAACTTGTAAAAGATGCATTCGACCATTGCTGATATTCAATGAGGCAAGACCAAAGATCGATTTTTGAAAATGAATGGAAAGCAAAAGGGTTTCTTGTTTTGCTTCCAACAAAGCATCGTCACTTGCAGTGCCGGGTGTGATGATGCGTGTTACTTGTCTTTCAACCGGACCTTTACTTGTATTTGGGTCGCCAATTTGTTCGCAGATAACAACGGATTCTCCCACTTTAATTAATTTTGCAAGATAGTTTTCTACGGCATGATAAGGTACGCCTGCCATCGGGATGGGTTCTCCTGCCGATTGGCCGCGTTTGGTGAGTGTGATATTGAGAAGTCGCGCTGCTTTTTTTGCGTCATCAAAAAAAAGTTCGTAAAAATCACCCATGCGATAAAACAATAACATGGAGGGGTGTTGTGCTTTGATACGAAGGTATTGTTGCATCATGGGGGTGTGATGCGACAAAGTAGCTAATTCAGGCATGAGGGGGTACCTCTGAAAATTAGAAATAAAAAAGTAGCCTGTAATGAGCGAAGCGAAATTACAGGAAACGCAAAAAGGCAATTTTAGGGATGCCCTTAAGGCTTGGGATGTTATCCGAAGAAATAGCTGACACTTAAGCCGGCTAAATCTGCATTTTGGAGATTGCCGCTATTTTGAACGCGTGTCCAAGAAATTTCAACAGGCACGGTGGGTGTAACATCATAACCAAAACCTACGCCGTAAGTAAAAGCGCCGCGACTTTCATTTGGTGCTTCGCTGTTATTATCAAAAATAGCATGTGAAGCTGTTGCATTAATATAAGCGATACCGACTTTTGCTGAAACGTTAAACCCATTGTTGCTAACAGGACAAATGCCTTTAAGAAATAATTCGTAAGCATCTTCAACGACGCGCCCTGCAGGGCCGTTTGTTCCATTGATGTTAGAAAATTTAGTATTTGTGAAGCGTATGTAATTAATTTCAGCGCTAAAATTAAGATTGAATTGATAGCCTGCAAAAATGCCACCGCCTAAACCTTGATTGTTGATATTTGCAGAAGATAAACCTGTATTGCTTGCCGTGTAGTTTGTATAAGATTCTCCTGCGATAAGACCCACGTAAGGACCTGGATAGACTGCTTGTGCAGAAGCTGAAAAAGAAATTAAAAAGGCAGGTACAATAAATTGTTTTATTTTTTTAAACATAAATTTTTCCCATCAATGGATTTTTTTAAAAAAAAGTTTAACCAAAATAATAAGCGATGCCCACCGCCATGAGGTCCGCATTCGTGATGGTTTCATTGTGTTGGATACGTGTCCATGAAAAATCAATCGGAATGTGTCGTGTGAGATTGTAAGTGGCGCCCCCGCCGTAAGTAAAAAGTAAATTATGGTTGATGCTCGCCAAGCCGCTTGATTGAAGGGAGCCGGCAACTTGTCGTTTTGCCACGGCGCCGCCCGCCTTAGCATAGATGTTAAAACCACTGTCAAGTAAAGGGTAAGAGCCTTTTAATACAGCATCAAAAGCTTGTTCTTTAATGTCACCTGAGTCGCCTTGCGCATTGAGGTGCTGAACATCGGCGGAAGCAAATTTGCTAAACCCAATTTCTGCTCCCCAATAAGTATTGAGTTGGTAGCCCAGAAAAGCGCGGCCCCCAACGCCGGTATTATTGATGGTTGTTAGAGAATAAGTTGAATTAAGATCGCCCGGCGAATAATAAACTTCCGAATAACCACCCTGCAGCCCTAAATAAAACCCCGGTAAAATCGCGTAAGGCGAACAAGGGGGATAGGCCGGGAGAGGTTTGTCTGGGCAAGGTGCAATGACTTTAGCGCAAGGATCCGAAGTGGAACATGTTGCATGAGCCAAGTTAAAAAAAAGAAGAGTCGTAAGGACTAAAGCTATGTGACCTAGCTTCATAAAAACTCCTTATTGTTAAATTAAATCCAGCCCGGGATTGTCACATACTCCTAGGGGCTTGGCAATCTCTTATGTGGGACTTACGTAAGAATAGGTAAAATGAGTATAATCTTTGAATTATTTCTTGGTGGCGTTCTTGTAACATTTCGTAGGAGAAATCAGACATGAGTATCACGTTCGGTATTATTGTTGTGCTGGTAGTGTTGGGTGCCTGGGTTGTTTCGATCTATAACAAATTGATTCGTTTAATTGAGGCAGTGAATAACGATCATAAACAAATTGATATCCAACTAGATCGTCGTTACAAAGTTTTTGAATCGCTCATTGAAATTCTTAAAAAATATATGGATTACGAGCAAAGCACCTTGAAGCAGGTGGTGGCTTTGCGCAATCAGGCGCAGCTTGCGCAAACCAGTGGGGATGAAAAAACAAGAATTACAGCGGAGAATGGGATTTCTAAAATCATGTCAGGTTTGAATTTGGTTTTTGAACAATACCCTGATCTGAAAGCAAATCAAAACGCATTGCAATTACAAGAAGAAGTTGTCAATACAGAAAACAAATTGGCATTTGCAAAACAAGCTTATAATGACAGTATTGAAAAATATAATGTTGAGAAAAAATCGTTTTTTGAATCCTTGGTTGTTTCTTCTTTCCAGAGCAAATTGTCTAAAGATTTTATTTATTGGAATTTACCCGAAGACCAAATTAAACAAAAAGAAAATTATACGGTGAAATTTTAATGACGGCTTTTGTTGATTCGGCTGCGCCTGATTGGCGTGAACAAATCAGAAAAAATAAATCACAGTCGCGTCATGTCATTATTCTTTTCTTCTTAATTTACATTGCGATTGGATTATTGTTGGATGTTTATTTTTACTCGACTCATTATCCTACCGCGCCTTTAAGTTTAATTTTTCAAGCCTTAATTCAATTTCAATTATTTCCTTATGCTACGTTAATTTTATTTGGAATTGCCAGTATTTCACTTTGGATTACCTATAGTTTGCATGACAAAATCATGCTGATGGGTGAAAACTACTTTGAGGTCAATCTGCAAACGGCCCGAACGCTTGAAGAAAAGCAGTTGTATAACGTGGTGGAAGAATTAAAAATTGCTGCGGGGATGCATTATGTTCCGCGTATTTTTATTATCGAAGCAGATTATATGAATGCTTTTGCAAGTGGATACAGTGAAAAATCTGCGATGATGGCGATTACGCGAGGTCTCATGCAAAAATTAGATCGTGATGAATTACAAGCAGTGATGGCGCATGAATTGAGTCATATACGGCATCTTGATATCAAGCTGACGTTGATGGCGGCGGTATTAAGTAATCTTATTTTGATGGTTATCGATTTTCTTTTTTATAATATGATTTATGGCCGTGAACGCTCACGTGAACGTAAAAGCGGTTTGCTTGTCATCATTATGTTGCTACGATTTGTTTTGCCTATTGTTACCTTGCTATTGATGTTTTACTTAAGTCGTCGAAGAGAATATATGGCAGACGCAGGGTGTGTGGCATTGATACGTAACAATATACCTTTGGCAAAAGCGCTGATGAAAATTGATCAAGATCATCAGGCTAACAAAGAAGTTTATATCCATCAATATGAAAAAACGACAAACGAAGAGGCGCGTCGTGCTGCGTATGTTTATGATCCTGTGCAAGCAGGCATTGGAGCCATACATTCTTTGTCTGGGCTGTTCTCTTCTCATCCGACAATTCAAGATCGTCTTAAAGCATTAGGGTTTAATGAGTCGTCTCATTGATGAAAAAAATATTTTTTATCATAGTTTTTTCTTTTTTCTTTAGCTTGATAATGACAGAAGCTGCTGTGGCTTTGCCTGCGCCTGTTGTTCCTAAAATTTTGACGATGAAAGATGCTATTTTATTGGCGTTACGTTACAACCCTAGTATTCAATCACAAGAATTGCAGCGCGTAATTGATAAATTTTCATTACGTGTTGCAGAAAATAATTTTGAATTGCAATATGCCTTAACAGCCAGTGCGCAATATTCTAAATCTACAAGCTTAAATACGGCGACTTATTCCAATGGAACGACGTTAACGCAATCAACAACCTTGAATAATGCCTTGGGAACGCAATTTGGTGTTCAACTAAATGCACCTTCTTCAGAAGGAAGTGTTCATCCAGGCGCAACGTTTAGTATTTCACAGCCTTTGATGCGGGGTTTTGGTCAAGAAGTTAATTTGGCTTCTTTAAGAAATGCAAAAGATGCAGAATTTTTAAGTCGACTCACATTAAAAAATACGATTGAACAAACTGTCACAACGATTATTTCAGATTACCGGCAAGCCGTGTTGGCTGCCAACCAATTAAGTATTTTAAAATTAACTTTAAAAAATGATCAAAAAACTTATCATCAATTAGAGCTTGAAATTAAACACGGAAAAAAAGCGCCGGCGGAAGCGCTACAGTCTAAATCAGCCATTTCACAAGATTTATTAAATATCACGCAAGGAGAAAATGCGCTTGCGCAAGCAAAACAAGCTTTATTAAATGATATTGGTTTGTCGCCGCAAACGCCGATAATAGTCTCAGCTGACATCAATGATACGCTCATCATTCCATTATTAGATGAAAGTCTTAAGATTGGATTAGCGAATAATTATGCTTATCAAGGTGCTTTGATTCAGCAAAAACAAAATAAAAGAAATTTAGTGTTGGCAAAAGATCAATTGCGTCCTGAAGTAAATGTGTTATTGACCCAAACTCAAGGCGGGGGAGATACACCGGGCGCACCGGCCACTGTAGATAGTTTTGTAAATGTTAATAATGGCCAGCAAAGTGTACAGCTTGCGGTCTCCGTACCAATACGTGATTTTCAAAAGCAGCAAGGTCTTTTACAAGCTAAAATTGCACTTGAGCAGCAAGAAGTGGCGATGGCGCAGGCGCATCGGAATTTAGAAACGCAGGTTATCAACGCAATTACAAATTTAAAATTATTAAAACAACAAATCGAATTGGCAAAACAAGCACGTGATGCTGCAAAACGTAATGTAGAGATTGCTAAAATTAAATTAAAATACGGGCGTGTTGCCATGTTTGAAGTGAATAATTTACAAGGCACGTTGACATCTTCAGAGTTAGCAGTGGTATCCAATCAAATTAATTATTTAAATGCGCTTTCACAATTACAATTGTTATTAGGGACAACACTAAATACCTGGGATATTCAACTTCGAGATCATTGAGCTATGAAAAAAGTAACCTGCCTTATTTTATTTCTGTTGCTAATGACGACGGCTTGCAAAGCAAGATTAAAAGCGCCGGAAGGATATTCTGTTTTTGAAGTAGAATCAAAACCCATGGTGAGTGAATTATATTTTACAAGCACTGTTCAGCCTTTAAAAAGTGTTTCGATCACAAGTCCCGTTGAGGGTGCCATTGAGAAAAAGAATTTTGAATATGGGCAAGCTGTAAAAGTAGGTACGCTTTTATTTCTTATCCGTTCTAATCAGTTAGAGAAGGATTATCGCGAAGCGATCGCCTCTTATTTAAAATCCAAAACACAATATGAAACGAATAAAAGAAAATTAGAAGATGATGAGGCCCTGAAGAAAGAAGATATTATTTCAGAAAATGAATATCGCACCACGCAAACAAGCTACAGTGATGCGTATATTTCTTATCTCCAATCTGAACAAGCGGTAAAACAAATTTTTGAAAAAGCGCAGGTGAAGATGGAGAATGTGAAGGCGCTGATGGCAAGTGACAGGGAGGCGGTGGCCAAGGTTTTGTTAGCTGATTTTAACGTTTTAGAAATAAAAGCATCTGAAAGTGGTGTTGCTTTGTTACCTGAAAAAGCCGCCTCAAATGAGGGGGAATCATTGGGAGGCGAAAAGCTAACGATAGGAAGTGCAGTGAAAGCGGGGCAAGCTTTAGTTTATATAGGGGATATGACAGGTATTCGCTTAACGGTTCCGGTGAATCAAATTGACATTAATTCTATTAAACCGGGACAAAAAGCCACGATCAGTAGCGATGGATTTCCAGGGCTTGTGTTGCAAGGCCAGGTGGTGGATGTGAGTGCGCAAGCCGTACAATCGACAGGGAATGGTTTGCCTACCTTCCCCGCGCATGTTGAAGTGAAAAACATTCAAGAGTTTGATCGTAAAAAAATTGCAGTAGGTATGCGTGCATTAGTGAGAGTATGGATTGAGTATCCCCAAAAAATAATGGTACCTATCAAAGCGGTAAATGTCTCAGCTGATAAAAAAACAGTAAAAATGTTTAATCGAAAAAATAATAAATTAATGGACGTGTCTGTCACAACCGGACAAACCACCGCGCAGGACGTTGAGATTATGCAGGGTTTATTGCCGGGAGATCACATTCTTGTCCGTCGTTAAACTTGAAACTGTTTTCAAAAGTTATTTTATTGATAATGTAGAATATCCTATTTTAAAAGGAATTGATCTTGTTGTTCATCCGGGAGAAATGCTGGCTATTGTAGGTGAATCAGGCTCGGGTAAATCCACGTTAATGAATATCATTGGCTTATTGGATCATGCTAGCTCAGGAAAATATTATTTAAATGATCATGATGTATTTAGTTTTTCTGAGCGGGAGTTAGCTAAGTTGCGCAATGAAATGATTGGTTTTGTATTTCAATCTTTTTATTTATTGCCGCGCATGACAGAAGAGCAAAATGTTTCATTGCCTTTGTTATATCGTAATGCGCATCCTGATGAAATAAAGGAGCGTGCGAGAAAAGTATTGGAGAAGGTAGGCTTAAAAAATTTTTTAAATCGCAAACCCAATCAATTATCAGGTGGACAGCAACAGCGTGTTGCCATTGCGCGTGCCTTAGTAGGCGACCCTCATTTATTATTGGCTGATGAACCAACGGGTGCCTTGGATGCAAAAACCAGCGAAGATATCATGAATTTATTTTTGGAATTGAACCAGCGTGATAAAACCACGGTGATATTGATCACCCATGAAGAAAAAGTGGCGCGAAAATGCAGTCGGGTTTTATATTTAGAGGAAGGATTTTTAAAGTAATTGTTTGAAATGACATTGTTTAAATAGTGTCATTGCGATATAATTAGTTTTTTAAAATTTTATTTTTAGAAAAATAATGATTAAAATGATGTTCCGCATATTGATTCTGTTGTTATTTTTTGGATTTATTACCCCTGTTTTTGCCTCTTATTGGTCGTCAGCCAGAATAGCTAATTCTTCTCCTTATATTTTTAAATCATTGCCGGGTGGGTGGCATATTACGGAAGGAAATAAATTATTTGAATATAGTGGGGCGATAGACGTTGGCTTCTCAGCAGATATCTGGGGGCGAGAAGTACTGAGAGTAGGATTTAGCAATAATAGTTTGAGTGAGGCAGAGGCAGTCTATGAATATTTTGATGATAATTCTGTAAAGCAGGGCGAGTGTTATTTTCAATTTCACACGCGAGATTATGTTTGGGAACCCAGTTTTCGCGAATCTCGCTGTACAGGACCTGTGAGCTTGATGACGGAGCATCGTGGTGGCGGTGGAAAACAAGATGTGTATATCTATGTTTTATACTGATATTGATTTTTTAAATTTTGAGAGGAATTGCTATGTTTAAGATAAGGTTTCGATTGTTAATTTTATTATTATTTTTTGGATTGTTTACACCGGTGTTTGCTAGCTATTCGTCGTCAGCCAGAATAGCTAATAATTCTCGTTACTTTTTTAAATTATCCCCGGAAGGATGGCATATCACCGAAGGCGATAAGATGTCTGAAAAGAGGGGAGTGATAGGTGTTACCTTGAGGGGGGGGATAGAAGTACTGAGAGTAGGATTTAGTAATAATCATTTAAGTGAGGCAGAGGCAGTCTATGAATACTTTGATGCGAATCTTGTAAAACAAGGCGACTGTTATTTTCAATTTCACACGCGAGATTATGTTTGGGAGCCTAGTTTTCGTGATTCTCACTGTACAGGGCCTGTGAGTCTGATGGTGGAGCATCGTGGTGGTGGTGGATTAGAAGATGACTACGTCTATATTTTAGATTAATGCTGGTTTTTTTAAAATCCTGGAAGGAACGGATATTGAAAATAAGATTTCGATTGTTAATGCTATTACTATTTTTTGGATTGTCTGCGCCGGTGTTTTCCGCTGAGTTATCATCAGCCTATGTAGTTAATCATTCTCCTTATTTTTTTAAATTATTGGGTGGATGGCATATTACGGAAGGAAATAAAATATTTGAAGATAAAGGGATAATAGGCAATACATTGCCGGAATATAGGAATTACCTGCTGGTGCTGACTGTGGGATTTAACCATGATTTAAGTGAAGCAGAGGCAGTATATGAATATTTTGATAATAACTTTGTAAAACAGGGTGAATGTTATTTTCAATTTCATACGCGAGATTATGTCTGGGAACCGAGTTTTCGTGAATCTCGTTGTACGGGGCCTGTTCGTTTAAGAACGGAGCATCTTGGTGGTGGTGGAGATATGGATAGATATATCTATATTTTATACTGAATCTAATTTTTTTAAATTTTGGGAGAAACAGATGTTGAAGGTCAGCTTTCGATTATTGATTCTATTACTGTTTTTGGGAGTGCTTAATCCGGTTTTTGCTTCTTATAGGTCGGTCGCCAAGGTAGTTAACCATTCTCCTTATTTTTTTAGATTATTGGGCGGATGGCATATTACGGAAGGAAATAAAATATTTGAAGACAGAGGGATAATAGGTACTACTACATTGTCAGGAGCTAGATATTGGATGCTTCTGCTGGAGTTGTCATTCAATAATAATTTAAGTGAAGCCGAGGCAGTGTATGAGTATTTTGATGATAATTTTGTAAAACGGGGTGAGTGTTATTTTCAATTTCATACACGAGATTTTGTTTGGGAACCTAGCTTTCGTGAATCTCGCTGTATAGGCCCTGTCAGTTTAACGACGAGGCATTTCGGTGGTGGTGGAGACATAGATACCTATCTCTATGCTTTAGATTGATATTAATTTTTTTAATAACCCGATCAAATAAAGAGGGTAACCTTTAGTCAAAAAATTGGGATTACACTTTTTCGTTTGAAAAAATGTAGAATCCCACACTTTTACGTACGAAAAAGTGTTGTATTTTACATTTTTATCGACATTCCCCGATTTTTTTGTTCACATCAGCCTGACAAAAACATATGAAAAGAGCTCGTTAGTTTTTGGATCGTTCAATGAGATCTGCGAGGAATTTACAAAAAGGCGTGATGTTTTGATGTGTGCTGGCTTCTTCTAAGGTAGCCATATATTTTTTACGTTGCTCAACAGGAATGATGAGCCAAGGGTAAGCGCCAGCAGCCAGCATGACATTCATTAAGAAACGCCCCATTCGCCCATTGCCATCGGGATAGGGATGGATGTAAACAAAAAAGAAATGACCGAGTACAACTCTTACGGCTGCACTGGTTTCTGCTTTTAAAAGTTCGCAAAGCGCAGGCATGAGATCACGTACAGCAGCTACATTGGGTGGAACATGCATAGAGTGGCGAATATAAACTTGATTACGTCGATAACCTGCCAGATCGGTAGGTTTTAGGATGCCTGCTGTTAGGCAAGGCGCAAACATTTCACGGTACCATTCTCGGTGATCATCATCAAAAACTTTTCCTGGATTCACTCCTTTTAAGACCTTAGCTAGGCTTTTTTCTACAGCATTGAAAGCTTGCCAGTAACCACGGGCAGTGAGTATGTCTATGTATTTTTTATCATTTCCATTGTTATTAGGATCCCATTTTCCAGTGCGAACGCGTTGGATAAGTTCCTGATTCACGCGATAACCTTCAATGGAAAGAGAATTGTAAGCGTCAGTGACATAAATTTCTTTAACTTGTTTCAGATATAATTGAGCGTTGGTAGGGCGCCTGGATGTCTTGGGGAAATGCTTAAGGACTTCCAAACGCATTTCCTGCCACATAATTTGTAAACGAGTAACATAAGGAGAGCGTTCTTGATTGAGTAAGTTGATGTTTGGCGTTTCTTTAAATGGATCTGTTTCACGAATTTCATAACCCGCAGATGACATAGTTTTGATTATTTCATCTGCGATACGAACACGATCAATATTGCGAAATGCACCGGCCAATCTGCCGGCAATAGTGCTATGTCCTTTTCCCAATAGTAATTCAAGTACGTCAGAGGCATCTTTTATCAAAGAGAGTGCTGTTCTCATGTCAGTAGGATTTTGGGTGAAAAATCCGGGTGAACAAGCAATGAGAGCGGATGGCAATGAAAATACGCGAAGACCCTCTAATGTTTCTACTTCGTTGTTATCCGGCATAGCATATCGTGCATCAAAAAATGAAGTCTTATGTAATAGAGGCGTTATTTTGTTATTGCCTTTAGGGGAGCGAACTAGGAGTTGTTTTGGTACAGTCCAGTTTCCTGCATGCAATGAGAGGGATTGTTCGGGAGACAGACACCAACTATTAGCAAATCGTTTATTTAGATACGCTGAGCAAAAGCTCCAGAATGAAGCATACCAAGTCGTACTTTCACCTGAGGTGTCGTCTCCAGAGGTGGGTATATACCAACCCTTAATAACTTCTTGTAAAAAACCGTTTTTGATTAAACGCTCCCGGTGTGTACGCGAAAGATTACTAGCCTGTATAGCCATATCACCTTGCTCTTGAATTTTCTTTAGAGCCTCAAGCGATTCAGCCAATTTTTCAGAAGGTGTGCTCATGGTGTCAGTCCGTTTAATTTATAGGTTATTGTGGTGTGTTAATTATAGCATATTGTGTTGTGCGGTTTATAGGTTATTATGCTGTGCGATTCATAGGTTATTGTGTTGTGTTAAAAATAATATTTTTTAAGGCATGGATAAAAGAAGGGGCGGCGTTAAGCGAAGGGATGTAGTGAAAAGATTTTCCTCCAGCGGCAAAAAATCGCTTTTTATTTCGAATGGCGATTTCCTCTAAAGTCTCTAAACAATCTGTCACAAAACCAGGACAGAAAACATCGATACGTTTGAAATTTTGTTTTGCCAGCAGAAGAAGTGTGTTCATGCACGAAGGCTCTAACCATTTTTGAAAACCAAAACGAGATTGAAATACAGTGATGTAATCTTCAGCAGTTAAATTTAGTTTTTCCGCAAGTAATGTTGATGTAGTATGGCATTGTTCTGAGTAGGGGTCACCTTGTGCTATCGATGCAAAAGGTAAACCATGAAAAGAAAATAAAATTTTATTCCCACGACCATGAATTTCCCAATATGTTTTAACGTGTGTTGCAAGCGCATGAATATAGTCAGGATGTTTGTAAAAACAATCGATAAAATGAAATAGAAAATGAGGTTTGTAGGTTTGAAGAAAGTCGTGTACGGAAAGCGTTGTGCTGAAGGAATATTGAGGGTAGAGAGGCAGAATAAAAATTTCTTTTATATTTAATTTTTTGAATTCAGCTAGCCTTGATTCAATCGAAGGTGTGCCATAACGCATGGCAAAAGAAACGGTAATATTGTTTTCGCAAAAAAAAGTTTGTAATCGTTCGGCTTGTTCTTGCGTGAAGTGTAATAAGGGTGAGCCTTGAGATGTCCAGATTTTTTGATATAACAAGGCGGATTTTTTTGCTCGCCATGGCAAGATAAGATAATCGAAAATTATTTTTTTAAAAGGTAAAGTGTTTGGAATAACATAGGGATCAGATAAAAATTCTTTTAAAAAAAATTTAACAGATGTTGATGTGGGAGCTGTGGGTGTGCCCAAATTAACAAGTAAGACACCCCTCATGACTTTAATCCTACCCCTTTATTTAATAAGTAAAGATTAATCAAAAATAATAAAACAGTTCCTGTCACGATAAGAATCAATGCCATGAGAACATTGATGTCTGAAATACCGATGATACTGTAGCGAAATGTGTTGATCATATAAAGAAGAGGATTGAATTTAGAAAATGTTTGCCAAAAAACAGGAAGTTGTGCCAGAGAATAAAAAACACCGCCTAAATAAATCAAAGGAGTCAATATAAAACTCGGGATAATTGAAATATCATCAAATTTTTTTGCAAACAAAGCATTGGTAAATCCAGCAAGAGAAAAAAAAGCGGAAGTAAAGAAAAGTGAGATGAAAAATATAAAAAAATGTTGAATTTTTAAATGCGTAAAAAATAAAGCAATGATAGAAACAAGACAGCCTACGGTAAGCCCGCGTAATATGCCGCCAAAAGTAAAGCCCAACAAAATGACCCAGTTAGATAAGGGGGCAATCAAAAGCTCTTCAATGCTTTTTTGAAAACGTAAACTAAAAAAAGAAGCGACGACGTTGCCATAGGCGTTTGTGATGATGGACATCATGATGAGACCCGGCGCAATGAATTGCATATAGCTGTGGCCGTTAATTGCTTGGATTTGAGAGCCGACTAATTTTCCAAATAATATGAAATAAAGGGTGATGGTGATGACGGGAGGTAATAAAGTTTGAGGCCAAATGCGAAAAAAACGAGTGGTTTCTTTTCGTAATAATGTTATCAGTGCAATTGAATTAATTTCCATCGTTAGTGCCTGTTAAATTTAAAAATAATTCTTCTAATCTGTTTTTTTTATTTTTCATGCTACTGACAAGAATCTGATGTTCAGAAAGATATTGAAATATCTCATTTAAATTTGTTTCATTTTTAATGGTTACATCAAGTGTGTGAGGGTCGGTGGTTTCAAATTGAAAAGGTGAGCCAAGCAGGGGTGAATGCAAGGGATTTTTTAAATATAAGACAAAAGTTTCTTGTTTTAATTGGTTGAGTAGTTTTGCTTTTGGTAAATGTTCAATGATTTTTCCCCGATTAATAATGGCGATGTTTTTGCAGAGTGATTCTGCTTCTTCTAAATAATGCGTGGTAAGAATGATCGTGGTTCCGTTGTGATTAATTTCTTCCAAGAAATCCCAAAGTGTATGACGTAATTCAACGTCTACGCCGGCGGTGGGTTCATCCAAAATCAAAAGTTGAGGTTCATGAATTAATGCGCGTGCAATCATGAGTCGTCGTTTCATGCCGCCTGACAAAACGCGGGGCGCTCTATCTCTTTGTTCCCACAAATCCATGCGCTCTAGATAATATCGCGCTTTTTTTTCGGCAAGTTTGTAAGGAATGCCATAATAGCCTGCTTGATTAATTAAAATCTGATTCGTGGTTTCAAAAATATTAAAATTAAATTCTTGTGGAACAAGACCGATGCATCGTTTTGTTTTTCGGGGTTGTTTCTGAAGGTCGTAGCCCATTATTTTTATGTCTCCCGATGTTTTGCTAACAAGAGAGGTGATAATGCCGATGGTGGTTGATTTTCCTGCGCCGTTGGGGCCCAGTAATCCAAAAAAATCTCCGGTTTCTACAGAAAAATTAATATCGTGTAGTGCATGAACACCGTTGCTGTAGGTTTTATAAAGGTGTTTAATCGCCAGCGCATTTTTCATTAAAGTAATTCTTCTAATTTTTCTTTGCCGTCATTTTTTTCAAGATCAACGCGCTCTATTTTAATGAAACGACTCGTGATTTTTTTTGCAGAGGTTTGTACATCTTGAATATCGCCGTGCGCTTGATCAATGTGTTTTGCAAGGGAATTCATGCGATCTTGAAAA
>MGYM01000043.1:2352-2949 GCA_001801745.1 Gammaproteobacteria bacterium RIFCSPLOWO2_02_FULL_38_11 | reverse complement strand
GCGCTAAATAATTTAAATGTTCTTGAATAATGTGAATTTGTTTGCGTGTGGCGTCATCTTTAATAACGGCGCGGGCTGTTGTGAGGATGGCCATGAGTGTGCTGGGAGAAACAAGCCAGACACGTAATTTGTGTGCTTCTTCAATTAAGTCAGGATAGTTGCAATGAACTTCTGCAAAAATAGCTTCTGCGGGAATAAACATAATGGCGCCGTCGGCAGTTTCATTGGGGACAATGTATTTTTCGGCAATATCATGAATATGTTTTTTCACATCTTGTCGAAATTGTTTTTCTGCCTGGCGTTTATCGCTCTCGCCTAGTTGAGGATTGGTCATCTGGCGATAAGTTTCTAAAGGAAATTTAGCATCAATGACAATATTGCCGGTGGGTTCGGGCAATAATAAAAAACAATCAGCGCGTTTGCCGTTGCTGAGTTCGTGTTGCATTTTAACGTGAGTGGGTGGGATGGCATTGTGAATTAATGCAGAGAGTTGTACTTCGCCGAAAGCGCCTCGAGCACGTTTATCTGCAAGGATTTCTTGAAGACTGACAACATTAATGGATAATTCTGTGATTTTCTTTTGTGCCTCATCGATTA
>MGYM01000043.1:0-2314 GCA_001801745.1 Gammaproteobacteria bacterium RIFCSPLOWO2_02_FULL_38_11 | reverse complement strand
CATCGATTAAGGCGAGGCGTGTTAAAACATCAGCAAACGTCGCTGTTGTTTTTTCAAACCCTTCTTTTAATCGTTTTTCAACTTGCCCGCTGATATCTTTTAAGTGTTGGTCCGTGTTTTCTGTTAATTTCTCAACGCGCTTACTCAGGACTTCTGTGTTTGATATGAGAGTGCTATTCATTCTATGGGTGATGGTTTCGAAGCCTTTATTCAAACTTTCTTGTAATAAGGTGAGTGCTTTGATTTGATGGGCGTCGGTTTGTTGTCGGTATTCCCCCATGTCGTTTTTTAATTGGGTTTGGAGAGCGATGATTTGTTGTGTAAGCTGTAGGGTCATGCTATTGAGGTATTCCATGATGCCTTGAGATTGCTTATTATGTGTTTGTTGTGCAAAGAAAAATGCAAACAACATCAGTAATAAGAATACGCCTGAGAGGATAATCAGTGTGGGCATCATAAATAAAGAAGTATTTTAAAAAAGAAGTATAGTTACATAATAAATTTTCTTTGGGAATATGTTTTTTTATTTGCGATACGATACTAAGGAGAGTAGAAGTATGCGCGTTGAAGATTCTGCAGATTCAAGTCTTTTTTTTATTGGGCTTTTCAGTGCAGTGTTGGGTTTAATTTCATTTTTGCTTATTCTCGTTTTATTACCCTATGTGTTATTTGATGCGACATCCACGGTTCCTGATTTTGTATTGCGTTTATCAGATTGGTTGAGTGAGCATGAAAATTATAATTTGGAAGGGGTGTGGCATCGCCTTGCTTTATTGTCGCCTTTCTTGTTGGGGAGTGGTGTGCTTTTTCTTATTTCTTGGTATGCCACGGTGAGGCTTGAAGGAAAGGATGAAGCTTTGGCTGCCGTGCGTCTTAAGTCGATAGACGTCACTTCGGAAGCAGGGTCTGCACCTAAAACATTACTCGATCGTTATCCTGGCGTATTGATTTTTTCGCTGCTCCTGTTATTTATCGGTGGCTTTATGATGCTTGAGTTTTTCTTGGGGATTGAAATTCTTTAGTTTATGCCCCAATCCTGATAATCAAATAGGACTTACGCAAAACGTTGTCTTTTTGGTTGCAACATCGTTATAAATCTCGCTCGCGTCCTCATTTATTATTTATAAACTGCGGTGCTCACTCGATTTATGTCTTGTTGCAACACAAAAATACTTGTTTTGCGTAACGCCTATAAGCTCGTTTTTCGTTAATTTCAATAAAAATGCCTATATTTTTTACAAAAAAACTGATATAATTCGCTATTTCCTAATGATGGATGTAATAAAATTCGACGAAGATAGCCGATTTTAGAGTCTATTTCGACGAAATTAAGGGATCTTTTATGAAACGAAGTCGATTCTCTGTTTTTTTTGTTTTGTTTTTATTACTTTGTGCCGGATGTTGTGGCGCGAACCGTAGTCCGCGTTTTCGGACGAGTTTGCCCCCCTTACCGCAGCCTGAAGTGGCGGTGCGAGTTTTAAGTAAACAAGCCCATAATTTAAATCCTGAAGTCTTAAAACTGGCCGTGACGGCTTATAATAAAGCCCGTTTGCGGGGTTATGATGAAAAACAAGTATTAACGGTGATTGATTATTCCAAGCCTTCCACTGAAAAACGATTTTGGGTTTTTGATCTTAAACAGCAAAAATTATTATTTAATGAGTTGGTCGCGCACGGTCGTAATAGTGGGGAAGTGAAGCCAACTTCTTTTTCCAATCAACTCAATAGTTTGAAATCGAGTATTGGTGTTTTTGCCACGGCTGAAACGTATTCAGGTTCGCATGGTTATTCTTTGCGGTTATTAGGTTTGGAGCCGGGTTTTAATGATAAAGCGTATGAGCGTGCTTTAGTGGTGCATGGTGCTTGGTATGTCAATGGCGCACAAGCACAAACGGGTAGGCTGGGCCGAAGTTGGGGTTGTCCTGCCTTAAATCCAAAAGTGGTAAAGCCCATTATTGATACGATATCTGATGATACGGTGATTTTTGCGTATTATCCGGATAAGCAGTGGTTGAATCGATCGGATTTTTTGTAAATTTTATTTTTTTAGGTGAAGGGAGTGACTGATGGCAAACGCAGAGCAAGAACGATTTCAAATTCAAAAAGATCTTGATGCTGAGTATCAAAAACATTGGAGAGTGACGTATTGGCTCGCGCGAACCTGGCCCTTGTTGTTTAGATTTTTTGCGCGATTGTTTTCTTCTGAGGTTTCTTCTGAAAAAAGTTCGGAACAATTCAGAAAGGAATTGTTGAGTTTGGAAGATTTTAAAAAAAGAATTAATGATGCTATTAATAAAAAAACTGATGTTGGAAC
>MGYM01000042.1:40255-50613 GCA_001801745.1 Gammaproteobacteria bacterium RIFCSPLOWO2_02_FULL_38_11 | reverse complement strand
AATTGAAATCATTGATGAAGATGAAAAAGTTATTGAAGAATTACTTGAAACTGTCTAGAGGCATTATGTCTTTTCCATTAGACTTCTTTCGAAACCTGTGTATTTTGCTTTAGTTCAAGGCGCATGGGTTTCGAGCAGCGGAGTTTATGCGTATAAATGAGCAGCGGAGAAACCCATGCAACACGGAAATAAAGTAAAAGACGCAGGTTTCGGAAGAAGTCTATTGGTTCGTCCCCGTCGTTTACGCATGCATCCTGTGTTGCGTGATTTAGTTTGTGAAACGAGGATATCTAAAAAGGACTTAGTACAACCGATTTTTGTGCGCACGGGCAATAAAAGTAAATCCATTCAAAGCATGCCAGGTTGTTTTCAGCTTTGTTTAAAAGATTTAAAAAAAGAGTTAGAAAAAATAGAAAAAAACGAAATCAACGCGATCATTTTGTTTGGCATACCGGATCATAAAAATGAAATAGGAAGTATCGCCTGGCAGAAAGAAGGTATTGTTCAAAAAAGTATAGAATTTATTAAAAAAGAATATCCGCACATATTAGTCATTGCTGATCTTTGTTTCTGTGAATATACATCGCATGGACATTGTGGTGTGCTAAAAAAAATAAATAAAAAAATGGATGTAGATAATGACGCAACGCTTTTGAATTTAGCAAAACTTTCTTTAAGTCTTGCTCACGCGGGTGCAGATGTTATTGCGCCCAGTGGCATGATGGATGGGATGGTAAAAACATTACGGACAGCGCTAGATGAAAAAGATTTTTCTCATATTCCTATTTTAAGTTACGCTGTGAAATATGCGTCTGGATTTTACGGGCCTTTTGCTAATGCGGCGGAAAACAAACCTAAAAAAGGAGATAGGAAAACCTATCAAATGGATCCAGCAAACGCAAAAGAAGCTTTAAAAGAAGCGATGTTAGATATTGAAGAGGGTGCAGATATATTGATGGTGAAACCTGCACTAGCCTATTTAGATGTGATTTTTGCTGTTAAACAACGATTTCCTCAAACGCCTTTAGCGGCTTATCAGGTCAGTGGTGAATTTGCCATGATCAAAGCGGCGGCCCAAAAAGGATGGATAGATGAAAATCGTTTGATTCATGAAACCTTGACCTCGATCAAACGAGCGGGTGCTGATTTTATTATTACGTATTTTGCAAAGGATTTTAAAAATGACTAAAACGACGGCGATTACTCCCACGCGTTCAGAGGATTTTGCGCAATGGTATCAAGAGGTCATCAAAGCGGCAGATTTGGCAGAACATTCTGCTGTGCGTGGTTGTATGGTGATAAAGCCCTGGGGGTATGCCATTTGGGAATTAATTCAAAAAGCGCTGGATAAAATGATCAAAGACACGGGACATCAAAATGTTTATTTTCCTTTATTAATACCCTTAAGTTTTTTGGAGCAAGAAGCGGCGCATGTAGATGGATTTGCAAAAGAGTGTGCGGTTGTCACGCATCATCGTTTAGAAACAAATGCAGAAGGAAAATTAATTCCTTCGCCCAATGCAGTTTTAGCGGAACCTTTTATTATTCGGCCCACCAGTGAAACGATCATTGGCACAACGATTTCAAAATGGGTGCGCTCTTACAATGATTTGCCTGTTTTGATTAATCAGTGGTGTAACGTCATGCGTTGGGAAATGCGTACGCGATTATTTTTGCGTACATCAGAATTTTTATGGCAAGAAGGGCATACAGTACATGCAACAGCGGATGAAGCTATGGAAGAAACCCATAAAATGTTAAATGTTTATGAGACATTAGCGCAAGACAGCTTAGCAATCCCTGTCATTAAAGGTGAGAAAACGGCAAGTGAACGTTTTCCTGGTGCAGAGATAACGTATTGTATTGAAGCCATGATGCAAGATGGAAAGGCTTTGCAAGCAGGCACCTCTCATTTTTTAGGGCAGAATTTTTCTCGCGTGTATGATATTAAATTTACAGATCGTGATCAGCAATTATGTCATGCCTATACAACCTCCTGGGGGGTGTCCACTCGATTGATAGGGGCATTAATTATGGCGCACAGTGATGATGATGGTTTAGTCTTGCCGCCAGCGATTGCACCGCAGCAAATTATCATTATCCCTTTTATCATGGATGAAGCGGATACTGAAAAAGTTTTAAATTATTGTGAAGCATTGGCAAGAGATTTAAAAAAAATAAATTATTTAGAGGAAAATCTGCGGGTAGGTATTGATAAATCGCAAGCGCGTGCAGGAGAAAAATTTTGGTTGGCCGTTAAAAAAGGAATACCCTTACGTATTGAAGTAGGTGTTCGTGAAATTGAATCTAATTTACTTTCGATTTCACGACGTGATAAAGCAGCAAAAGAAAAAACGAAACTTTCCCGGCAAGCCTTTTTGTCCCAAGCAAGCGACATGTTGATGGACCTTCATAAAAATTTATTGGATCGTGCATCACATTTTAGAAAATTAAACACGAAGAAAATCAAACACAAAGAAGAGTTAGATAAAATATTTGGTGGAGATGAAAATAAGAATAATTATTTTGTCATGGCCCATCTTGATCCTGTAGTTGAACAGGAGTCACAATTCATTGAAAAATTAAAAACTTTAAAAATAACGATTCGTTGTATGCCTTTAGATGCGCAGTCTGAAGAGGGTATTTGTGTTTTTTCAGGAAAAAAGACAAAGACGAAAGTGATTTTTGCAAGAGCGTATTAGGATAAAAAAAATAAAAATAGCCTGTAATTTCGCTGTGTTTCATTACAGGTAACGCAGCGAAGAGGTGTATTTAAGGTTTATTTAAGTTTTTGTTGTTTTCCCAAAAATTAAAAAACTATTTTTTATTGAATAATAATCAACTATAAATTAAAATAATTAATTCATTTTTCAATGAGACTTTTATTTATGAAAACGCCTAATAAGCCTCTTTCTGTATCAATCCCTAAAAAGCCCTTAGAAATATCGTCAAGATTTGCATTGGTTGAAAGGGTAACGATAGTCTACTCTGATAGGGAAGTTAGGGTGAGAGGAAGATTAGATGTCTCGTCGTTGTCAAAAAAAACAGAAGCGAAGCAACGCAATGAAGATCATCAAGAAACCCATCTTCATGTAAAAGCACTCCTTGAAAGACGCAGGCTTGAACCTCAGAAGATCTATTTGGAAAACGCTAATGTGAGAGCCAATTTATTCTCCCCTGTTATACACGGTTTTGTTGGGAAATATCTTACTTTTTCAGACCTGCTTTCTCTCTCATCTGAAGAAAGGGCTAATTTAGAATCTCTTGTGATAGGTGAACTGATTAGAAGAAAAATTCTTCCTTTCGAAAAGGCACGAAATCTCTCGTCTTCTGAAAGAAATAATTTAGAAAATCCCCGCGTGCTTGAGTTATTGTGCAAGAACGAACTTTCTCTGGAAGAAGCTTTGCGCTTAGATAGTAGCCAGCTCGAGGAGACTGAAATTGGTAAAACAGCAGCAGTTAGCCCACCCTCTCTCTCTTTTTAAAACCACCATTCTTTTTTTGAAAATGATTTTAAGGGTGTATTTAATAATAAGTTGGCAAGTTTCTTAGCGCAAACTTCGGGTGAAATTAATTTTTTATTTTTCTGGAATCCTTTAAATTCATCAACGTTAGGAAATTGTTTTTTTGAAAAGGAACGAATGATATTTTGCATCGGTGTGTCAATGATGCCGGGTGCAACACTGCCTATCGCAATTTTTCTTTTTTTCAATTCTAGATTTAAACATTGATAAATCATATGAAGCGCTGCTTTTGAAGCACAATAAGCCGTAAAATGAATAATCGGAAAATGGGCAGCGCCAGTTGAGATATGTAATATTCTACCTTCTTTCATTTTTGGCAATAGACTTTGCGTTAAAAACAAAGGTGCTTCTACATTTATTTTCATCGTATCTCGCCATGTTTTTAAGGTTAGTGTTTTTAATGATCCGACGGGTGTCACAATCCCCGCATTATGAATAAGATAGCGTAGCGTGTGCGAAGAAGGGAGTGTGTCAATAATTTTTTTTCGTCCTTCTGGCTTTCGCACATCGCTTGAGAGAATAAAAATATTTTTTGGGTCTATTTTTTGAAGATTTTTCAAAAGTGAAATACGTCTTCCCACAGCAAAAATAGCAATGCCTTTTTCTAATAATTCAAGGGCTAATGCTTTGCCGATGCCTGTGCCTGCGCCTGTAATGACTGCTAGGGGTTTTTTCATTGGGTAAACTCATTAAACTTATA
The DNA here is from genome assembly GCA_001801745.1 of Gammaproteobacteria bacterium RIFCSPLOWO2_02_FULL_38_11. Lineage (GTDB taxonomy): Bacteria > Pseudomonadota > Gammaproteobacteria > HIGHO2-12-38-15 > HIGHO2-12-38-15 > HIGHO2-12-38-15. The sequence goes on along the minus strand of MGYM01000042.1, from coordinate 46,389 downwards.
GGCTCTATAAAGCCCATGCAAAACTAAATCAGGTGAAATGGTATCAAATAATTTTTGATCTTTATAGAGTTGTGAAAACCCGCCGGTCGCAATCATTGTTACCATTTGATTTTCAAAAACTTCTTTTTTAATGCCATTTAAAATTTCTTTTAATGCACCAAGTTGAGAATAATACAAACCTGTTTGAATGCATTCACGTGTTGTGCGTCCCAAATAACTTTCTGGTTTTTCAATGTCTACTTCCATTAATTTCGCGGTATTATTTCTAAGTGATTCCATCGCAAGACGGATGCCTGGTAAGATAGAAACACCCAGAAAATCTTTGTTTTTATTGATTGCAGAAAGGGTGGTTGCTGTGCCCATGTCGACAATAATAATGTCTTTATGCGGAAAAAGATCCACAGCAGCGATTGCACCTGCAATCAGATCAGCCCCCACTTCATTTGGGTTTTTTGTTTGAATATTTAAACCTGTTTTGACACCTGCACGAAGAAAGAAGACAGGCGCTTTGAAATATAATGCAATAGCATGATTAATCGTAAAATCACAACTGGGTACTACCGAGGAAATCGCAACAGCATTGATGTTTTTTTCTGAAAATTGATGTGCATGAAGAATGTTTATTAAAAACAATCCGAATTGATCGGCGGTTCCTATTAAGTTTGTGGCATAACGGAAACGTAATATCAACTGTTTATCATCAAAAAAACCACCAAAAATATGAGTATTTCCTACATCTAAACACAATAGCATATTGATTTATCTCACTTTGGATTTCACATTATCAATTAAGCGGATTCCATCTAAGCAAACCGCAGCTAAACGACGCCCCCATTTATCAACGACATAATCTACTTTAAAACCCAATTTAGTGAGTTCTTGAGTAATTTTTTTTGTACTTATATTTTTTTGGTGAAGCAATCGAGGAAAATGAAGCGCTTTTTTTCGTTGAGACGGCGTGAGACGTGAATTTCTCGAGCTTAATGCCAATTTGTCGCTAGCGCGTAAAGTGGCGCATGGGATGATTTTACAAGGAATAAAGAAAGCATCAGCCATTTTTTTTATTAAAAGTAATTGTTGATAGTCTTTTTCTCCAAAATAAGCATGGGTAGCTTGTACCAAATTTAATAGCTTTAAAACGATTGTTAACATGCCGGAGACATGGCCCGGTCGAAAACGACCTTCTAACACACGAGAAAGCTGTATTTCCTCCACTTGAACTTGATAATTATCAGGGTACATCGCTTTTATTTTTGGTAGAAACACAGCATCTATTTTTTGAGTTTTTAGTAATTTAAGATCTTCATCAATTGTTCGAGGATAATTTTTAAAATCTTTTTTTTGATTAAACTGGGCTGGGTTTACAAAAATACTGACAATAGTGATATCGTTATCTGCTTGTGATTTTTGACATAAACTTAAATGTCCTTGATGTAAATGTCCCATGGTAGGCACAAGCCCTATCGTTTTATTCGACAGGGTTTTACGATATTTTTTTAATGCATCAAGACTGGTAAGAATGTTCATCACTGGGAAAAACACCGGAGTTAATTTCATCAACGTAATGGTCGACACTATTTTTAATTTGTTCGAAACCATTTAAAAATGTTTTAACAAACTTAGGTTTAAAATCTTTATTTAAGCCAAGTAAATCTTGAAAAACGAGGACTTGCCCATCTGTAAAACGGCCTGCGCCGATACCGATTGTTGGAATCAAAAGAGATTCTGTGATTTCTTTTCCTAATGCTGCAGGGACACATTCTAACACTAAAGAAAAACAACCCGCCTCTTGCAGCAATAACGCCTCTCTTTTTAAAACTTCTGCCGCACTTGCAGTTTTCCCTTGAAGTTTATAGCCGCCTAACATGGCTATTGATTGTGGTGTTAATCCTAAATGCCCCATAACGGGGATACCCGATTGAGTGAGGCGTGTAATTAAATCTGTATTTCCTGCGGCACCTTCTAGTTTTACGGCATGAGCGCCTGCCTGCATTAAAACACCAGCATTTGATATATTTTCACTCATTGATTTTCGATAAGTTAAAAAAGGTAAGTCGCCTAGAATAAATTTATTTTTTGCACCACGGCAAACTGCTTTGGTATGAAGTTGCATGATATCAAGTGTGGCCGACAAAGTATTTTCAAATCCATACAGTGTCATTGCAAGACTATCGCCCACCAGTAATATATCGACAGATGTTTCAGATAGAATGCGTGCACTCGTGTAATCATAACAGGTTACCATGCTAATTTTTTGTTGATTTAGTTTTCGTTTTTCAAAATCTAAAATATTCATTTTAATCCTTCTGGTTTTTGATAACAGTTCCAAAAACTTGTATATATTTCCTGAAAAATATCATTATTTAAAGCCTCAATATTATTTTGAATTGTCGTTATATCCCTTCTTAAAAAGGGACCTGTTAAGCAGTTTTCAGGGTCATTTTTTATATTTAAAAAAATTTGTTTTAAATAAGGATGTGCAAGGTGCGGAGGAAAATTGAAAGTATTTTGAAATTCATAAAATAATTTTTTCCAAAGCATACAAGAAAAATTTCCAGCCAAGACACATAGTGCGTGATATTTTCCTTTTAAGGATTTTGGCAAGCGCATATGTGGGTTGGGAAGAGATGGCAGTATTTCTTGGATAGTAGGGGCGTCGTCATCGATAATAAAAGGGATGGATTGATAGGTTTCAAATTCACATAGGTTTTTAGTAAAAGAAAAAAGAGGGTGTGCCCCATAAATTTTATCAGTGATAAGAGAACCTGAGAAATGCACAAATATTTTATTGTGATTTTTTAGTGACTTTTTGTAAAAATCATTAATTGCATCGTCGCTAATAAGCAGAAGCACATGGGAAGCAAAGTCCAGTTGAGATAGAAGTTTTTCATGAGATTCATGACGTGACCAGGTTTGATAATTTAAATTAAGAAGAGAAAAATAATGACGAAAGTGAAAAGCCAAACGACCATTGCCGATGAGAAGATAACGGGGTACTTGTTGCATAATCAAGTCCACACAGTAACTGAGTGTATTTTAATGACGTGTCCCTGCTTGCAAGTTGCGAAGTCAAGGCGTAACTGGTAATTTACATTTTAATTTCTTATTTTACAAGTTTTCTGATATGAATCGATTTCATGATCGTCAGCACGCAGGGCAATTGCTTGCGTCACAATTACAAAATTATAAGAATAAAAAAGATGGGCTTGTCCTTGCTTTACCACGTGGCGGTGTGCCTGTGGCCTATGAAATCGCAAAATCACTTGTATTACCCTTGAGTATTTATCTTGTTAGAAAACTAGGTGTGCCTCATCAGTCCGAATTGGCATTTGGCGCCATCTCGATGGATGGGCAGATTGTTTTTAATGAAGAAATTGTTAAGAGTTTGAATTTATCAAAAACGAGCATGGAGCAAGTAATTGAGACAGAAAAAAAAGAATTAAACCGTAGAAAAACATCCTATTTTTCAAATCTTTTACCCTTTGTTTTGAAAGATAAAATCATTATTTTAGTCGATGATGGTATTGCCACGGGAGCCACTTTACGTGCTGCGATCAGCGCCATTCAACTTCAAAATCCTAAAAAAATAATTGTTGCTGTCCCTGTGGGGGCAAAATCCAGTTGCCAGGAAATTGAAACGCAGGTTGATGAATTTATTTCAATTCTCAAACCTGAACATTTAAATTCTGTGGGTGAATGGTACGAAAATTTTTCTCAAACAAGTGATGAAGAAGTTTCTTTTTTATTGAAAAAAATAAGGAATAAAGAGTGAAATTTCCCTTAAATGAAGATTGTCCTGTTAGCATTGAAAGCAAGGTGCTGCGTTTAGAGGGTATTTTACATATTCCGACCTATTCTAAGGGGATTATTTTATTTGTGCATGGTTCGGGGAGCAGTCGATTAAGCCCACGCAATCAATATGTTGCTCATGTTTTAAATCAAGCTTCTTTTGCTACCTTATTGTTTGATTTATTAAATCCAGAAGAAGAAAAGCAAGATACGCTAACAGCAGAACTTCGTTTTGATATTCCTTTTCTTGCTTCGCGTTTATTAATAGCGACTGCTTGGATTTCAGAACAGGAGAATTTAAAAAAATTGCCGATCGCTTATTTTGGTGCAAGCACAGGTGCGGCAGCTGCCATTGTGGCAGCAGAACAGCACCCAGAATCAATAAAAGCGATTGTATCGCGCGGAGGTAGACCCGATCTTGCAAAAACAGCTTTATCAAAACTTGAAACACCTATTTTGTTGATTGTAGGTGAAAATGATGCTGCTGTGATCGACATGAATCAAGAAGCACTCTCTCAAATTCAATGTATGAAAGATATTAAAATTGTCCCTGGTGCCTCACATTTGTTTGAAGAGGAGGGTGCATTAGAGGAAGTCAGTCTTCTTGCAAAAAAATGGTTTATTCAATATCTAATCTAATAAATGAAATTATAAATATGAAAATTGATTTAAAAAATAGTAAATTGAATGAGCCTATTCATTTTGAGTATTTTCCCGTGACACAACAAGAAATAGAAAAATTAAAGTCAGGAATGAGTCGTGTTACCGTAAAACGAGAAAAAAATATTTTACCCTTTAATGCTTATTATTTAGCAAATCGTCCTGGTTCTGCCCCAAGGCTTTTCACAAGAAAAGTGGTATTACAGCGCTTAAAACAAGCGGCAAAACAGCTTGAGCCTCATTATGGATTATTAATTTTTGACACATTTAGAACGATTGAAACACAAACTGATTTATTTAATTCTATTTGTAATGAAGTAAAATCCCAGCATCCAAAATGGACCCAAGAACAAATTGGGAAAGAAGCGAAGCGTTTTGCGGCACATCCCTATGATTCTGCACGTCCTGCACCGCCGACTCACAACACAGGTGGAGCGACTGATCTTACTATTTATGATCTTCTTTCTGGAAAACAATATGATTTTGGGACACATTTTGATGAAGTTGCCGATGCCACACGCACTGATTTTTTTGAACAGCCTTATGAGGCCAGTTATGGTTATACAACGCAAGAATGGGAAACGTTCCAGCACAATCGACGTATTTTATTTAATTTGATGAAAAATGTAGGTTTTACAAATTACCGTGAAGAGTGGTGGCATTATGATTTAGGTGATTGGAACTGGGCATTAGAATTGAAAACTCATTGGATTTTTGACTCGATGGAAAAGCGTTCTGTGAAAAACATATAATATTTTTTTCACGCATCGCTTTTCAAGGGTTTGTTTTTCGCGCTGGCATGACGTTCGCGTAGTTCGATATCGATATATTTATCTGTAATTGCGCTTGAGCTATGTCCAGCATCATCACGCACATGTTCACGTGGACGACGTTTCACATCTTCAGAAATACCTGTGTGCCTGAGCCAGTGTACGGTTGCTTCGAGTAAAGCATTGGCTTCGTCATGAAATTTATCTTTCTCTAATCTTTCGATTGTACGATCAAAACAATGTTGAATAATTTTTCTGATATAACTTGTTGAGGTAATCGGACCTTTGCCTTTGTATTTTGGAAAAAGAGGGGCGTTATCGGCAGGAGAGGGCAGGGGAGTTAAACCCAGGGATTGACGATAGCGGCGTAATGCTTTCAGCATACTATCACTCACTGAAATTTGTCTTTCTTTATTTCCTTTACCGACCGTAGTAAACCACCACAAACCATCGTGATCACAATAAAAATCACTCATCTTGGGTAACCAGCGCTCGCTTGCAGCGACCTCAGAAATGCGAAGATACATCAAATAAAGCGCTGAGATCATAAATAAAGTTTTTTCATGTTTTTCAGGATTTTCTTTTGCCATCATTTCAGCGGTTTCAATGACATACTCCCATTGTAATTCTGATAATCGTCTGATTTTTCTTTTCCCTTGTAAATTTCTAAAATAACGACTTTTTTGTCGGATATTTAAAATGGGATTAATTTCAGTATAATTTTCCTGAATTAAAAAATTATAAAAACAGCCTAAGACAGTAAAAATTTCTCTTAATGCTTTTTCAGATAAGTGATGTTCTTTAGGGTCAGGGCGCAAGCCTTTTCGAAATTCAATTTTTGAGACGGTAGAAACAAACGGTCGCCATTCTGGATTAGGAATACGTTGACCTTCTTTATCGAGGTAGCGATTTGTT
>MGYM01000042.1:36220-40209 GCA_001801745.1 Gammaproteobacteria bacterium RIFCSPLOWO2_02_FULL_38_11 | reverse complement strand
TATACGTTTCAAGTTCATGGCGTTTCAGATGACGAATTGATTTTTTTGCAATTAACCAGGCCCATTGTAATAAGCGTTCTGTTTCACGTCGATAGGCGTTAAAAGTAGCTTCATTTCCTTGATAGCTTAATAAGAATTCTTTTGAATATTTAAAATCTTCTTTGCTAAACGTTGAAGAATAAAAATTTAAAAGATTTTGATCCTTAATATATTCCAAAGTATCAAAAATGGGGAGAAGTAAATTTCTCATCGCGACGCTTAGGGAATAAGAAAGAGATGTATTTTAGAATAGCAGAGATTTCTCTAATGTTTTAGGAAGGGAATAAAGATCGCAGCATATTGAGATCGGGTTCTTGCTTGCTTCTCAAGATTGCTCGCATATCAATAATCACGCCGTTTTCTTCTTGATATCTGCTAAGTTGCTCATTTTCTTTTTGAGAAAGCGGACGGTATTCAAATAGCGGTGTAGCTTCCCTAGGGGGCTCTAATTTTTCTTGCCATGGGGCAGTTGGTGAGATGATAGGTTTAAACATCGTAAATTCACTGCATACGGGCGAAAACATCCTTTCTATGCCACGTGCTTCTTGGTTACGGTAGTTTTTTGATGCTGTGCGTGTTAAAGGCATAAGGCGTGTTTCATAGAGAATAGGATCAACTTCAGGCAGATTTATAACTTGTATAGTAATCTTATGGTTAGATTCACGGATAACCGCGCGCAATGAGGCAAAGGTTTCATCGTCTTCTGGTAAGATTGAGTCGATGCCGAGAAAAGTTATTATTAAACTCTCTGTAGGGTTTTTATTTAACTCTCGTAGTCCTCTAATTAAAAGGTCTGCTGTAGGGAGATCTTGAGTGGTATTGCGATCAACGAAATTTACGGTATACATAAAGCCCTTATGATTAAAAAAATCTAATTTTATATTAAAAAATACATTAAATCTAGTATTTTAATAGTTCAAAGGAGTTAATAAACATGAGCAAACCTAAACGTGTTTTTATCGTCGGACATATGGGGGCAGGCAAATCATTACTGAGTGAAGCTTTAGCTAAAAAACTTGCTTGGCAGTATATCGATGCCAACCCTAGTTTGGAGCGTTACATTGGGCGGAATTTGAATGAAATTTTGGGAAAACAGGGCGAAGAAGCCTTTCATCAATGTGAAGCTGAAATAATACTTCACTATATCGGCAAAGAGCATGCTGTGATAGTCATGGAAGAGGCTGTCATTGCCACAAAAAAGAATAGAGAATTATTATCCTCAGAGTTTGTTGTTTATTTAAAAGTTTCAACACCAGTGCAAATTGAGCGGATGCAAGGCGGCCGATCTCCACTCCTCCCAATCGCTGATCTAAAAGCATTTTTAGATAAACAGCACCTTGAACGCGATAGCTTATTTGAAGAAGTAGCTACACTGACCATAGAGTCTATTTCTATTGAGGAAGATGTAACTAAAATAATAAAAGCCCTTGAAGAATAGGTATTTTAAACTGAAACGACCTTTTACCATTTTTTTAATACAACCGAGTCAGGATATATCATTTTTAAAAATGAATCATTTGTTATTTCTTTTTGTGAAGTAATAATAAGATCGATTTTTTGATCTCCTAAACGTTTTTTTATTGCGGCAAGCATAAAATGTTTCTTTAAAAGTAATTTTGAAGATGATTCATTATCTTTTGTTAGTAAAAGTAAATCTATGTCACCACCTTTGTTGTCATCTTGTGTTCGGCTTCCAAAAAGACGCAACTCGGCTTGCTCATTACCTATAAATGAAGCGATAACTTCAATAAGAGAATCTATTTTATCAGCATTAAGTCGCACTAAAATAACCTATAAAATTTCTTTAATTTCTAATAAGCGAGGAGCTTCTTGTTTCAATCTGTTGAAAAATCCCATTAAATCCTTATCGGTATATTCATGGGCTGAAATATTACGTAATTCACGAATACCCATCCAAGTTTCTGTGTCTTTTATCAAGTGAAATTTTTCAGCTTGATTCAAAAAATCAAGGAAACTACCTTTAAATCCAGGATCTTTGAGTAATACAAATGAACGAATGTATTTCGTTAAAAAAATATCGGCAACACGAGAAAATCTCGCAGAAAAACTCTCCCAGGTTTCCAATGTTTCTTCATTAAGTTCTTTAGGGTCCGTAGGAAGGAGAGTTATTTTTTTGTAACTATATTCCAAATGTGCAATTGCTTTAATTAAATTTTCTTTTTGCTCTTTAAAAAAATCTTCACGTGCTGTCATCGCAGGAGGTTCCATTTTGAAATTTAAACTGTATTCTATATACTTGAGTCGTTTATATCAAATATCCCTGTATTTTTACATTTTTAATGAGCTTTACAAAACATGATTGATCCAAATGAAAAAATAAAGATTGTTGAATTATCTAAGTATAATCCTGAATGGCCAGTAATATTTACAAATACAGCAACAGAAATTAAATCAATTTTGAAAAAAAACTGTCTCCAAGTTCATCATATTGGCAGTACAGCAATACCAAATATTTACGCTAAGCCAATTGTCGATGTACTTTCGATAGTTAAAGATATAAGCCTGGTAGATTCACTCAATCATAAATTTGAAGCATTAGGCTATGTTTGTATGGGCGAATATGGTATTCCTGGTCGCCGGTTTTATTGGAAATCTAAAATAAAAAGAACCCATAATATTCATCTATTTGAAGAAGGATCTCCGGAAATTTTACGTCACCTATCATTCAAAGAATTTATGTTTGTACATGATGATTATGCGCATGCCTATTCACTTATCAAGCGATGTCTAGCAGAAGTTTTTTCTCATGACATTGAAAATTATGTTAATGGTAAAGCCTCCTTTGTTCAGATGATTGATTACAAAACTGGTTCTGCAAGAGCATCACAGTTAAAGGCTGAAGATAATATTGTTATTGAACCTTATAATCCCACATGGCCAAAATTAGCTGAAGCAGAACTAAAAGTAATTAAAATAATAATGAACCAATATCAATTGTCTTATGTTTCAATCGAACATTTAGGAAGTACTGCTGTGCCAGAACTTTCAAGCAAGCCCATTATCGATATTTTTATTACGCTTAAATCTATCAAAGAAGCTGAAGAATGGATTAAACTGCTTGAAACCTTAGGATATGTTTTCTGGGATGAAAATCCAGATAAAACACATTTGCGTTTCTTCAAAGGAATGCCGCCGTTTGGAATGAAAAGAACGCACCATGTTCATATCCTTGAGGCATCAAATAGCAGAGTCGAACATAGCATTTTATTTAGAGATATTTTAAGACGAGATCAGAAAATCCGACATGAATATGAAGCGCTTAAACTAAAATTGTCACAGTCTCATCTGGCTTCTCGTGAAGTCTACACTGATATGAAAGGCAAATTTATTAAGAAAGTTCTACGTGCGCATGGTTATACAAAACCAATTTCACGGTAAAAACTGATGACGTTTATAGAAAATTTATATGAGTATTCTTATTGAGGAGACAAACAAAATGAAAGTCGTTTTGATCACAGGTGCTTCAAAAGGTATAGGTTTAGCAACGGCTGAACATTTAGCAAAAGAAGGTTATATAGTGTATGCCACAACACGAAAACCTGATCAGGCACACGAATTGCAAGCTTTAGCAAAACAATATGAAAATTTAATTATTCAACAGTTAGATGTTACAGATGAAGAGGAAATAATCAAAAATAAAATCAATAAAATGGGTGTAATTGATATTTTGATTAATAATGCGGGAATTGGATTATATGGACCGGTAGAAACAGCTACCGATAGTGAAAATAGGAAAATTTTCGAAACTAATGTTTTTGGCCTTTTAAAGGTGACTAATGCTGTGCTACCTGGTATGAGAGAGCGTAATTCTGGCAGCATCATTACACTTAGCAGCATTGTTGGGCCATTACCCGATCCGTTTTTACCGGTCTATTCTGCTAGTAAAGCTGCTGTAGAAACCTATATGGCTGTCTTAAAGAAAGATTTAG
>MGYM01000042.1:35307-36211 GCA_001801745.1 Gammaproteobacteria bacterium RIFCSPLOWO2_02_FULL_38_11 | reverse complement strand
AATCCCTATCCGCAAATGGATGCAGGTTTTGAAAAATGGCGCACTATCATGCGTGGCGGCCGTCCCGTCAAGGAAACGGTTGATACTATAGTTCGAGTGATTAACCAAAAAAATCCTCAATTTTGGAATCCTACCGAGCCTACAGTTCAAGAGCAATTTGAGAGAGTTTATAAGGATACAAGCGGGAATAGCTACATGGTAGGATTAACTATTCCACAATCTGCTAGAACAGAATTTCAAGGAAGTGTAGAAGCACTTATTGCACGTGGCGCAGCAAGTAGTGATGATACCCGACGAGGCATTAATCTAGAAACCAGAAATACTTATCGTGAGCCCACTATGTGATTGAAAGGTTTCTGGTAGATACATTAGCTTCCATTAAGAATCCAGCGGCAACGGCATCAGCAGCAGTAGCATTGGCTGCCGTAAGTGCTACAGTCATAGCTGTAGGATTGATAGACTTTCCAAAAACAAGCAAAATAAGGAGTTAGAGGATGCGCACGCTAATACTGAAAGGTTGACGATTCGTGTATCGCAACTGGAGGGATTGAATGATGGTCTTTCGACTAGGAATGACCTACTGACTGATGAATTACAAAAAAGAGATCGAAAAAACTGCCTTTTCTTCCAATCGCTGATCGAAAAGCATTTCTAGATAAACAACACCCTGGCAAAAAATATGGGCAATGAACAAAATGATTTTGGTGGCAAACGTAAATATGTTGCAGACTTTAATCATTGATATTTACATAGGTGTTGAGGAATAAGATGAGTGATTATTCTGTAAAAAATAAAGTGATTATCGTGACAGGCGCTACGAAGGGTATGGGGCTTGCAAGCAGCAAACGACTATTAGAAATGGGCGCTAAAGTTGTCATGGTATATTTCAGTGACACTAAAAATG
>MGYM01000042.1:18256-35285 GCA_001801745.1 Gammaproteobacteria bacterium RIFCSPLOWO2_02_FULL_38_11 | reverse complement strand
AGGCGATTATCGTGAGCAAATATTCTTATTAAAAGCAGATATCACAAAAGCTGAAGACAGGCAACGCATCGTCGATGAAACACTAAAGGCGTTTAATGAAATTAATGTACTTGTTAATAATGCTGGTATTCCTGCAAAAACTGGATTTTTAAAAGAAAACGAAGTCGATTTTGACCATGTACTAGATGTTAATTTAAAAGCGCCTGTCTTTCTTGCAAAATTAGTAGCTGAACAAATGATAAAGCAAGAAAAAGGAGGCTCTATTATTAATTTTTCATCCGTATGCGGACATCGGGCTATGGGTGGTATTAGTTATGATGCAGCAAAGGCTGGAATCATCAGAGCATCACAGACAATGGCCAATACACTAGGTAAATATGGAATTCGAGTGAATAGCATTAGCCCTGGAACGCATAAGACAGAAATGAATCGTTATCATTGGGAAAATGAAACAGACCTGCATAAAAACATGATTTCTGTTACCGCATTAAAACGTGCTGCTGAGGCTGAAGAAATAGCAGGTACCGTAATTTATTTAGCTTCTGATCAATCTAGTTATACGACGGGCACAGATATTCTTGTAGATGGTGGTTATTTGAGCCATTGCCCTGGACGATAAAAGGTGAGTTGCACTTATTTATTGAATCCGCCTTCACGTTAAAAACAGAATGACTGATAGGATACACTATCACGCTTTTTGATAAGATATCTCGGGGCGGATTCAATAAATAAGTGCAACTCACCTTTTATCACTATTAGCGTGAATTTTATCAATAAACGATTTAAATTTTCCTTTTACGATTTCCATTTGCTCTAACCAAGGAAAATGTCCAGCCTCTTGTATTTTTTCAATGTCGATGTTTTTTCTAGAAAATCGTTTATCTCTCTCGAATAAAGTTATAGGTGTGATACAATCTTCACTTGATCCAATAATCAATATAGGTATATTTTCTGGGATCCATCTAGCACTAAAATTCATACTGCTAGCTCTTTTAAGCCACCAAACCGCTGCATGATAATTGAACGGAAGTTGATTCAGTAATTTGATTCCATTTTCTAGATTATTAGCCGGAAAATAGTAAGGAGCAGAAGCTAACAATGCTTTTTTAAAAGTTTCCTGATTAGGACTTTGTTCAAAAGCTGCCATAGGTTCGGTTAGTAAAGGTATGTTTTTTTCACTAGCACACTTTGCTGCTTCTTCTAACCAAAGAGAAGGAGCTGAGTTTAAAATTATAAAACCCTTTAACAAATTTTCTAAAATTGGAAATAATAATGGGAACATTCCACCAAAAGAATGACCAACAATGATAGGATTTTCAAATTTTTGTATGGTAGATATTAAATATTCATCCCAAGAATCAAAATTAAAATCAGCAGGTATGTTGTCAGAAATGTTGTTACCGTTTCCGGGTAAATCGATTAACCAAAAATTACCTGGAATATCAAGATGATTAATTAAACTTAAAAAATAACTTGAGTCAGCACCCGGGCCGCCCGGTATAAATAACCAGTTAAATATAATGTTTCCTGGATTAGATTTCGCTAATTTATATCTTACAAGGTTACTGTCATACATATAATTGTTGGATTTCATTTTAATTATCCTGTTGCATGATATTTTTATTAAAAATTTCGTTTGGTGTTGCATAACCTAACAATTTCCTTGGCCTATTATTCAGTTTATCCATAATATCAGTAAGATTTTCATCACCAATATGACCGAAGTCAGAGCCTTTTTTCAGATATTGTCGGATTAATCCATTGGTATTTTCATTCAAGCCTCGTTCCCATGACGCATAAGGATGTGCAAAGTAAAATCTTTTCGTAGAATAAAGCGCTTTCTAGCGGATTTTTCACATAAAATAATAATAAATTCGGGATAAGCATTAGTTGAATCCTCCTCAATTAGTTTTTCCAAAACTCATCCTTGCCAACTCAACAAGCGCATCCATCTGTTTAGGAACAGCATTTGCGACATTTTTCGCTACCAACTTAACCCAAACAAAGCTAAGCAATCCTGTCATTGAAATCGTGTTTGTGATACGTAAGCCATGAGGCGTTTCTTCTAACTGATGATCATCATGTATGGTTGCACCTAAGAATTTACAATAATCAGTAAATTTTTCATTAATTTTAACGTCAGATAGGGTTATCTTTACCTTTGGGCCACCAACAGGCTTTAAAATGAATTGGCTACCTTGTGTGAACTCCCCTTTCATTTCGCAATATTCGAGTTCCTTGTCCCATTTCGGCCAGTTATTCACATCAACCCAAATCTGCCATATATCTTCTTTTTTTACATCTTGATAAATTTTACTATACGTTCTGACCCACATAACGAGCTCTTTCATAAAATGAGCTAGTCTACCCCTTACCTATGAAAATGTGAAGTTAGAACCCAAGAATGGAATTTTCCAAAAAATGTTAAAAACTTGTAAAATACAATAAAATATAATAAAATGGAACAAATCACTTTTCTTGAGGTCGCCATGGCTATCACTATAAGTCTTGATGAAAGTTTAATAACAGAAGCTAAAATTCAATCGAAAGTTCTCCACCGTTCTGTGCCTAAACAAATAGAGCATTGGGCTCGCATTGGACATATTGCAGAAGATAATCCTGATCTTACGTATACTCAAATAAAAGATATTTTGCTGGGCTTACAAGATAAACAGGAAGGAAATATAAAAAAATATAAACGCGGTATGCTATGAAAATCATAATAACTAATACTTTTGAAAAAGCTACGAAAAAATTACATCGAAAACAAGTTAAAGAAGTGGAAGACGCGATTGAAACCATTGCTAAAAATCCAATGGTTGGAGAAGCAAAAAAAGGAGATTTGGCAGGCGTACAAGTTTATAAATTTCGCATTGATAATCAACTTATTTTGCTAGCTTATATCTATGATGATGTTGAACGAGAACTTACTTTATTATCATTAGGCAGTCATGAAAATTTTTATAGAGATTTAAAAAAGAATTTATAACATCCCTATCACACATCTAAATCATCGCTTATTTTTTTATTTTATGCTCTATTCTAACTGCTTTAAAACAAGCTTCTTCTCCTTCAACATCATCCACCCACTTCATTGAACTGTGGAACACTCTTATTATTTCTATGATTTTATTTTTTATTCGATAAGGCGCAATATAAGGTGTTCCGGAGATGATAAGTTCCCTTGTATTGAGTACTCGTCCGGCTCTTCCCATCACGGGTTGTTGTTTTAATAATTCCACAGTTTGAATGATACTTAATATTGTATCAATGGCAGCAATTGGATTTTCTTGAGAAAGGTATTTTTCAATATGCTTTAGATTTTGATTTGCAACTCTTGTCCAATGAATTTTCACGCTTTTTCCTCCAATATTTTTTTATTTTAGTATGTTCTAGAAAATCACCTGCATTTGCTTCTTGTAAGCCTTTTTTAATTTCATTAATTTGCCATTCATGGAGGCTAATGTAATCATCTATTGCTTCAGCAGCAAGAAAGGATTTACTGCGATGAGTTGATTCTGCTAGTTTTTCAAGTTTTGTTTTTAATGTATTAGTTAAGCGGATCGTTATGGTGGAAGATAGCATGCTTTCTCCTTTACTTGAGTGTAATATATTGTATACATTGTAACACAACACGGGTGTTTTACGTAAGGTTTGATTTTATTGCCTTTAGCGTTGCGTCGATCTCTTTTTCAGTATGTGCCAAAGAAACAAAACCAACTTCATACATGGAGGGTGCAAAATAAATTCCCTCCCCTAACATATGATGATAAAAAGTTTGGAATAATTTTAAATTTCCTTTTTTTACCTCTTCATAATTATTGGGTAACCCGATTTCTTCAGTGAAAAACAATCCAAACATGCTTCCAATATGCCTTGTTTTTAAGGAAATTCCTTTTTCTTTTGAAATTCTTTCAAATCCTTGCATTAATGTTTTTGTTAGATTTTCTAATTGAGAATAAACGTCAGGGTTTTGTAATATTTTTAATGTTGCTAAGCCTGCTGTAACTGAAATAGGGTTGCCTGAGAGAGTCCCTGCTTGATAAACAGGACCCTTCGGCGCAAGTAAATCCATAATTTCTTTTTTACCCCCTACCCCACCTATGGGTAACCCACCCCCGATGATTTTTCCTAAGGTCGTTAAATCAGGTTTAATGTTATATAAGCTTTGTGCGCCTCCCAGCGCAACACGAAATCCTGTGATAACTTCATCAAAAATTAAAACAGAAGCATGAGCATCTGCTAATTCTCGCAAAACATTTAAAAATTCTTTCTTTGCAGGGATGCAATTCATGTTGCCTGCAATAGGTTCTATAATAATTGCTGCGATTTGATCTCCTTCGCGTTGAAATAATGATTTTACTTTTTCAATATCATTGAAAGGTAAAGTGAGTGTCGATTCAACTAAGGCAGGTGGTACACCCGCAGAATCAGGAATACCTAAGGTGGCTATACCTGAACCCGCTTTTGCAAGCAAGGCATCATGGTGTCCATGATAACAACCTTCAAATTTCAAAATTTTTTGTTTTTTTGTGTAAGCACGCGCTAAACGTAAAGCCGTCATCGTGCTTTCTGTTCCTGAATTTACAAGTCTAAAACGTTCAATCGAGGGCATTAATCGTGTTATCAACTCTGCAAGCTCTACTTCTGCCGTGGTCGAAGCACCAAATGAAAGACCCTTTTCAGCAGCTGATTTAACAGCCTCTACAACCTCGGGATGTGCGTGCCCTAGAATTAAAGGCCCCCATGATCCCACATAATCAATATAACGTTTGTCGTTTATATCTATTAAATAAGCGCCCTGGCCTTGTTTGAAAAAAAGAGGTTCTCCGCCAACACCTTTAAAAGAACGTACGGGGGAATTAACACCTCCAGGAATGACGGCTTGAGCTCGAGACCACCATGTGTTTAACATCACTTTTCCATCACCTCATTACCTGTAATTTCGCGCAGCGAGTTACAGGCTAGCAGTTTTTTGAAAAAGCTTAAGATATCTTGTATTGAATTGCAATCTGCTAACTCAGTTTTTCTGGTAATTCGAAATTTTTGAAACTTAGAAGGTCTCTAAGTTGGGTAGAAGCAAACTGAATTTCATAGGAAAACTGATAGCCTTTATAACTAAAGTCACAAAACAAAGATTTTTCTTGCCATTCCTTACAATGTGATTCAGATAGTAGTTTGAATAAGGAAAAATTTCCTTCATAGTCTTTAGTGTGATTTCTATTTTTAAAATCAAAGAAGTCGATTGTAATTTTTTTTTGTTCTTGTGGCCATTTGAAGTATGTAAGTATGAGGGGGCCATGACGATAAATAAAATGAGTTTTTCCAATCGAAAACCTAATGGATTTTATGCGTTCATCTAAATAAGAAGGCTTAATCGAAAACTCAATGTTTTGTCCTTCCTCTTGAGTAAATAATAATTTCGAAAAATAATAAAAACGACTCAAAGAAGTTAAAACGCTGTTTTCTATTACAAGATGTTGGCCAAAAATACTTTTTACCAACCAAGGAAGATGATCAACATTAATAAAAGGTTTTAAATTGTTGTTAATAAAACTTTGATAATATCCCTCTTTTTCAAAAAACAAATCAAAATTATTTAATTCAAAATTTGATTTTTCTTGTCCTATAAAAAGAAAATTGTTATGTATGTCTTTTTGGTAATAAGGATAAACCTGTTCAGACCACGTTTTTTGTATTTGTTGCATTGCTCCTTTAAAGAAAACCGAAAGTATATTGTTAGCTAGCTGTTTTAAGCAAGATCTAATAGGTTCAGGAAAATCTTCTGCTTGTACAATCAAGTTTAAAATCGGATTGTCTTGTGATTCGCTTGAAAACAAAGCCTTTGCTTCCTGAAATTCAAACTTTATTTGAGAAGAATGAGGCTTTGTTTTTTCTAAATACAGCTCTATTTTTTTTAATTCCCTTACTATTAACTTATATTGTTCGGAGTATTTCAAATGGGAACCTAAGAAATCATGGTTTTCTTTATAGGCTTCATAAATTTTTATTCGTTCGTCTAACATTGGGTAAGTGTTATCATGCAAGCACTTCAGTAACGATTGAAGTGGATTTTTGTTTTTTTGCAAGAGTTTTATTGCCGAAATAACTTCATCAAAATTATCAAATTTTTTTATAGAAATAGATTTTAAATAATTCTGCCATGCTTCTATATATTCAAAATCATAAAATCCCCAGAATAAAGATAGTTTCTTGGGGTGTTCGATTCGGGAGAATGTTTTATCAGGGAATAATCTAGAAATGTTTTTCTCGTATTGAAATATATTTTGTGTTAATAATTTCTGATAACCTTTGTAAGTTAATAAAAATGGAAGAGAATTTTTTTGAGTGCTATCAAATAGGACGCCGAAGTTTTCAATGTCTTCACTTGGTGTTGCACTATGTGTGTTTAAAATATCTTCATGGAATTCATAGACCAACAACGCTTCTTGATTAATGTTCATGAGCTCATTTTTAATATAGTTTGCTTTGTTTGATAAGCGTTCAAGTTTATTCCCCTCTTCCGCATTAAAGTGCTGCGAAAAATAATAAAAAGCTTGAGTGGGAGCATTCGGGAAATATGCCTTAATAAGGCAAAATAAAGAAGGATAAGAAATTTTACCTGTGCTTTTAAGTCCTTCATAGACTTTTAATGAAGAATAAGGTAATTCGGGCTCTGCATCGTTTGACTTAAGCGAGTCGCTCAAGAGTTTATTTAAAAAAGGAAAAAAATAACGATCTGAATTTATTTTAATAAATTTCTCTGTTTTTTTAGATAAATAAAAAGGGTAAAATAATTGAAAATTTGAAAACGCAGAGCCCTCTCCTTTTTTTTTAATTTTGTAACTTACATCTAATAAAGAAAGACTGTCATTTTTTGTTTTTAAAGCCAAAACATATTCATCTAATAATGATTCTAAACCCCTCGTTTGTTTCATATTAATAAAGAACGAAACTGAAATCAGGATGAAAAATGAAATTGAAAAATAAAAAAACGAAGAAACAGGTGTTTTTAATATTAAAGGGTTTTGATAGTCAATGCTTTTCATTTTTTCTTTCGTGAAGACAAAATCTTCTCTTTCTTGAAAATAAATAATTTCTGGGGTGATCCTTAGCTTGTTAATAGCATGCTGGATATGCTCTAACAAAAATGGAAATAAAACTAGCTTTTCTTTTTCAGTGTCATTTGTATTTTGGATTATATTGTAAGAATTCACTCTTACTTCAGATAAGAAAAATGAAAAACATGCGTAGGGGATGATTGTTAAATGAGGGTTTATTTTTAAATACTTACAATGCTTTAGATAAGACTCAAAACCCATTATTTGATTGCTTTTAGTGATTGAAAATACGAGGCGAAATCTTTTTATGTTTGTTTTTTTTAAATAATATTCAAGTTTACTGTGCTGTAGATCGTCGTTTTTATTTTCTTCCAATAAAAAACAAGATTCTATGAAAAAATATGAAAAAACTTTTTTCCTAAATACAAGAGATAAAAAATAAATTATTTTAAATCCCTCGCCAGATCCCTCAATAACCTCAAAGAACACATCTTTTTTTGATATTAGTATCCTTAGATTAGTAGATGTAAAAGATTCGTAAAAAGATACTTCTTTTGGTAATTGAGAATTGAAAAACAGATGCCAATTTTTTTTACCATAAGTTTTATAGCTTTTGATTAAATCTATTAAAAATAATAAAAAAATAACAGAAAATTCTTTAATGGTCGATAGTTTTTTGTAAAAAAAAGAAATCCTGAGCTTGCCAGGATTAGTATAAATAAATATCTTTTTTGAAAACAACTTAGTTATTGAAATAATTTTTTCTTTGTTTTTCCTGATAAAATAAAAATAAATAACAAACAAAAATATTAAAAATAAAACACGTGAACTTTGGCTATAAAAATAAAGTCTATCAAACACTACTAATGAGGGAGATAGAATATAAAAACCTATGATGGAAGAGATAAGTGCTAAAAATCTGATTTGTTTTGTTTTTATGATGATTGAAAGACGGTTCTTTCCTTTATTACTCATTTGAATAACTTAAAGTTTGTAATTTTTCAAATATTGGTTTTGAATAAATAAAATTTATTGTGTTGGATAAAATGAGTAAGGTAATGAAAAAGACAAAAAGTCTATAAAAATAAAATTTTTTAAATGACCCTGGGATTGTTTTTTTTTTCAAAGCGATATTTTCAGGATTTTTCTTAAAGTGATATTTCCCTTCAATTAAAACAAAAATTTCTTCTTTTATTTTAACTATTCCATCTTTATTGCTGTTATAATATTTTCCTTCATAACCTAAATTTAGCAGCAAATAAATTACTTCCAGTAATTCAATGTTTTTTTCAGGTGAAATCAGTAAATCGCTTAAAATTAAAAAAAATCCTTCTCCTCCTCCGCTCTCATGATGAATTTTTTCCAGAAGAGGGTCTTGTGCCCAAAACAAGGTTTTACCCCAATGGCTCAAAGAAATAAATTCATCTAATGCCGTGCACAAGCAGTAAATAGCAGAAAATATTGTTTCTTTTTCATGTTGAAGGTTTTTTAATTGTATTTCAAAGGAAGATAAGAGACTAATCAGTTGCAATTTAAATTGTTCTTTATCAGGAGGGTAATTTTCATCTCTAAAATAAATAATGATAGAAATAAACGGAGAAGATAATTGTAACAAGGATTTTGAGTTTTGAAGTGATAGATAATTAAAAAGACTTTTATTTAACATGGGGATATCACATCCTAAGTACGAACATGATGCATCCAACCCGATATCTTCACGTTTTCATAATCCCCTGAAAGATAGACGGCAATGGCAGTTGATTTTTTTAATTGTTGCCATAACTCATGGTTCTGATTTAAGTAAAAATAAGAAAATCCGATTTTATGTGGAATCTCACGAGGTAAGGTAGGAATGGGTATAATGTCGATTCCCGGCAAAGATCGGTAAATTAAATCATTTATCACTTCCAGAGGGCTTAATCTTATTCTTCGATACAAATCCGTCTTCGATTCAGCATCTAAGTTAAGATAAATGCCGAGAATGAAATTTCCTCGTTCGAGTAACGATTTGTCGCTTATTTCTATTTTCCAGAAGTTTTTTGAGATGATGGTGGGGTTTAAGGTTGTGATGTTTTCTTCTGAAGCAGTATTTAAATAAGATTTGATTTCCAAGATAAGTGGAAGTAAAGATTGATAAAGTTCATTATGAGAATAAGTGATTTTTGTTTGAGATGTCCTCTCCTTGTTTTTAAATGTTGAAAGTTCTTGTAAAAAAGAAAATAAAAAATAATAAAGTTCAAATGGTTTTAAAAAACGCTTAAAATTATTAAAAATAAGGAATCCTTTAGCTCTATTTAGTAAAGACAAAAAATAAATTTCAAAGTTTTCATCTAGAGGTGTGAGCTTGTGTCGTGTAATTTTCTCTGTTGTTTCTTTTATCTTCTGCAGTATTAAAGCTTCAAATTCGATTAAAAAATTTCTCAAAAATTCAGTTGCATAGATATTAACGCAAGGTGGTATATAACCTTCTTGGGATAAAGACAGATTGCCGTTTTCGTTTCTTTTGAGTTGAAATAAAGCTAGGCATAAATGCCCTTCTTTTTCATTTTCACGCAGTAGCTTTAAATTTAATTTTACAAGTAAGAGTCTTTCATTTCTGGCTTCTATGTTTGAATATTGATGGTTGTCTAAAACCACCTTCTCTTGAGTTTGGTATCTGAAATTAGGTTTATCTTGATGAGAGCATTCGATGCTAGATTCATCAAAATACGGGATGCCAAGATAAATTTTTTCAGTCGATTTAATATCACTGACATTAATCGGTGTGGGCGCTTCATCGTTTTTTGGAATGTCTACTAGGGTGTTATCAGGTAATAGTAATATGCATTTTTTTAAATGGATTTCATCTCGTTCAAGAAAATGTAGATCAAGCACAAGATCGATAAGGCCAGGCTCGATGATATCGGTTATTTTAAACTGAGATCGTATTAAATTTTCTAAATAACGGTCTTGTTGTTGAAAATGATGTGGTAAAAGATGCATGCCTTCATACCATATAACTTTATTCATGAGTACTTGCCTTTTTTAATTTATTTTTATTTTCATTCTGCTTTTTTCGACATCAATTTTAACTTTTGAAGGCGTGATATCATCAAAGTCGATAATTTCTTTCCATCCGTTTTTATTTGGGTTTCTAAATTCAGCAACAATCCCTATGTATTTTGTCTCTGGCAAAAGCGGTTCTTGAATTTTTAGTATTTGACGAGGTCGTAATTCAATTTCTTTTTTTGAAAGAATATCTTCTTCGAATATATCAGGATCATGGCACAGCGTGTCTAAGCTGGCTTTTCGAAAGTCTTCATCAGAAGATAATTGATAGATCGAAATCACTAAAGGTGAAGGTTTGTTGTGAATATTGAGGTTAAGATTTTTGTCAGCTTTAATAGAAAAATTAATGTTGTCTTTTCGGAAGTAAGAACAGCCTGTTAAACAAAAAATTATAAAAAAAACGAAGTATTTAATATTTAATGTATTTTTATGCTTTATATTTATAATTTTATCCATGCGCCTTTCCTTTTTGTTTTTAATGAAGAAGATTACATTTTTTTTGCTGTTGCCAAGTCATATCCCGCGGGAATGGGACTACCTGCTTGATGCCTTTCGTTGTAAGGCGTAAATCTCATTTCAATTTTTTCAAAATTAAAATTAAGTTTTTCCGTAGGATGTAGTCGGCCATTTTGATCTGAAATATTAACTGAATATCCACTGACGATGGCATTCGTTAAAATGTATTCCATGTAAGGAGAAATCGTATCATCGGTTTGACAAACATGAATTTTGACGGATTTTACTTTTCCAACACAAGATTCACTGAATAAGGATGGCGATGTTTGATCCAGCGCTTTCATACATTCAATTTCTGAAATCGAAGGGCGGGTGGATTCTCGATCTGATACAGCGCCGGGTTTGGTGGTGATGCTTCTATTGACGTTAAATTGAAAAGAAGAAATTTCAGTCCATTTTTCGTGGCCTTTTGCAGTGATATTTCCGTCAAGGCCGTCAATTTTGATATAGATAGGCATAGCAGTTTTCCTTTTGTTATTATTATAATGCGCTCTTCATGTAGATGAGGTTCGGAGATTCTATTTTTTAATAAAAAGAAAGTCAACTGAATCTTTAAAAACAATCATCCTTGCTCCAACCTTCATTTGCTTGATTCCATTTTGCGTTCTCTCTTTTCTTTTACGACAAAAATTAATAGTTGTTTTATCTCCCATGATGCGATAGGATTTGTGCGATTTAAAAAAAAATAATGAAAGGAATTAACATGAAAACAATAATCGATGCACCCTCTTATATTGCTTCTTCCCTCAAAAAACCTCGAAATATAGCGGATATTCCTCTTCCGACACAAGAGAAATTATACCCCTTTTGAGATCTAACTTCGATTTTTCAGGTACAAAAAGTATAAAACATTAACTGGACTAACAAAACTAACTAAAGGAGAGTAGAAATGAAAAATATTTATGAAAAAATTGAAACCTCATCTAAACCGAGAGTTCACATTAAATATGAGGTTGAAACAGAAGAAGGTGTTGTTGAAAAAGAGTTACCTTTTGTCATTGGTGTTATGGGAGATTTTTCAGGTAATTCAACTGAAAATTCAAAGCCACTATCAGAAAGAAAATTTGTGGAAATCAATCGTGACAATTTTAATGATGTTATGTCAAATATCAAACCTTCCTTAAATTTACGTATTGAAAATAAACTATCAGATGATGGGTCTCAGATGGCAATTAACCTAGAATTTAAGTCTATCGAGGATTTTAATCCTGAAAATATTGTTGAACAAATTCCTGATTTAAAAAAATTATTAGAAACCCGTAATAAACTTCGTGATTTGCTTACTCAAGTAGATCGTTCAGAAAAATTAGAATCAGTTCTTGAATCATTGCTGCAGAATGACAAAATTTTGAAATTAATCAGCCAAGAAGAATCCAAGGAGAAATAAAATGGAATTTTTAGAAGAAAAATCAAACTCTTTACCCCTCTCTGCCGAGAGGATCAATCATTTTTTTCCTAACATGATTTCTGAAAATAATCCTGTGTTGTTAAATGCGTTTATTGAGGAATCTCTTCAAGGGCGTCTAAAATGGGATAAGAATGTCATTCGATCAATTAATTTAGCTATTGATCATATCGATGGAAAGATATCAGAACAATTATCTAAAGTAATGCGTGATGAAAATTTTAAAAATTTAGAAGGAACATGGCGTGGATTACATTATCTTGTTTTTCATACAGATACGAACAATAATTTAAAAATTAAAACACTTAGTGTATCAAAAAAAGAAATTTATAAAGATTTAAGTAAAGCCTCTGATTTTGATCAAAGTCAGCTTTTTAAGATGATTTATGAACGTGAATTTGGTACGCCAGGCGGAGAGCCTTATGGTGTTCTTTTGGGAGATTATGAGTTTTCTCATTCTGCTGAAGATGTCGAATTATTATCAAAACTATCTAATGTTTCGGCAGCTTCGTTTTGCCCTTTTATTTCTTCTGCTTCGGCTGCCTTGTTTGGTTTTGACAGTTGGAAACTTTTGTCAAAACCCAAAGATTTAGAAAAAATTTTTGATAGCAAAGAATATATAAAATGGAATGCCTTAAGAGAAAGTGAGGATGCTCGCTTTCTTGTGTTGACGCTACCGAGAGTTTTAGCAAGATTGCCTTATGGTGTAGGTTCAAAAAAAATTGATGCCTTTAATTTTGAGGAATTTTCTGTTCATGACGACCTTTCTCAATCGGAAAATTATTGTTGGATGAATGCAGCCTATGCAATGAGTGAGCGTATTGCAAATGCTTTTTCAAACTATCAATGGTGTACTGCTATTCGTGGAGCTGAAGGTGGCGGTAAAGTAAAAGATTTACCTGTATACACTTTTATAAGCCAGGAAGGTGATCAAAGCATGATTTGTCCTACTGAAATTAGCATCGCGGATAGACGTGAAGCAGAGTTAAGTCGTTTAGGGTTTTTACCTTTATGCCATTATAAAAATACAGATTTTTCTGTTTTTTTCGGCGGGCAAACTTTACAAAAACCTTTGCAATATGACAAATCAGAGGCGAATTCAAATGCGATTATTTCCGCGCGATTACCTTATGTGATGGCAACATCACGATTTGCGCATTATCTTAAAATTATTGCGCGAGATAAAATTGGTTCCTTTATGGATGCGCAGGAAGTTGAGAATTTGTTAAATCGTTGGATCGCAAATTACGTCAATGCGAATGTTAATTCAGGGCAGGAAATGAAAGCCAAGTATCCATTAGCTGAAGCTAAAGTGCATGTGGAATCTATTCCAGGCAAACCCAGTGCATTTCATGCCATTGCTTGGTTAAAACCTTGGTTACAATTAGAAGAGTTAACAACATCGTTACGTCTTGTGGCAACTATTCCTAAAGGTAGCTTGTAATGAAGCGAACTGAAAAGGAAGTGAGATGGGTGAGCATCTTGTTATTGTAGTGGGTGACACAACGTCACATGGAGGTATGGTTGTTTCTGGCAATGATATTTTAGAAGTTGAAGGAAAGGCAGCGGCATGTGTGGGGGATGCAGTCCACTGCCCTCATCATGGCGAAACAAAAATAATAGAGGGTTTTTCAGGATTTGTTATTGAGTCTTATAACATTGCTTACGATGGTTGTAAAACGTCTTGTGGTGCAGTTTTGATTGCTGGGAAACAAAGTATTTTTTTTATAGACATAGGATGAAGTTTTAACTTGACTAAACGAAAATTTTTTTGAAAAACGTGATTTTCGCCAGAATCGACTTATTTACTGGATTGCTTCGTCCTGCTTCGCAAGATCGCAGTTCTCGCAATGACAAAATTGGGGGTCATTGCGAAAAAAAATGCGTCCTGTGATTTTGAAAAAAAATAAAAATGGTCACGCATTTTTTGAAGCAATTTAGTATCTTACTTATGAGGAGCCTCTATGTGCCGTGAACCCATGGTTTATATTATGACAAATAAGCGGAATGGTACTTTATATACTGGCGTTACAAGCAATCTTATTGCCCGAGTCTATCAACACAAAGAAGGGGTTTTTGATGGTTTTTCTAAACGCTATAATTGTAAGTTATTAGTATACTGTGAACCACATGATGAAATAGGAAGTGCAATCGAAAGAGAAAAACAAATCAAAGCTGGTTCAAGAAAAAAGAAATTGATCTTGATTGAAAGTTTCAATCCAGAATGGAAAGATTTATATGATGATTTGTTTTGAGTGGATTTTCCAGAACCAATAATGACAATACTCTCTGAATTGGAAACCCAAGCCCATGAATTTAATTTTTTTCAAGCCATAAGGCTTATCGAACATTTAAGTTTAAAACATTCTCTATCAAAAGAAATCCAATTTGATTCGCCGCTCTATCCTTCTTTTTGTGCATCAGAAGTTACAAACATTACTAAAAAAGAAGATCGCTGGGCCGTTACTGTTGGATTTTTAGGTTTATATGGCCCGTATGGTGGTTTAAACGAAGATACACTTGAGTTTGTAAAAAATAATAAAATATATTTGGATTTTTTTGGGAGCAAACTTATTTATCTTTTCTATCAAACATGGAAACAAAATCGTTTTTATATCCAGTATGATGAAGATAAATTAAAGAACAAAGATAATGTTTTAGAAGAAATTTTATTTTGTTTTCTTGGATTAATCCCCTCTCATGATTATAAAGAAATTTTCAAAAACCATCCTGGATTGTTTTTCTATTCTTCATTCTTATCAGAAAAGACACCCACAGCCCATAATTTAAAAAAAATAATATCTTCTTATTTTGAAACCCCTGTTTCTATTATCGAATTTTATAAAAAATGGATTCCCATTCCGACAAATGAACTGATGGTTCTTTCAATAAGAAATAAAAACAATAAATTTTTAGGAAAGAATATTTTTTTTGGTAAAAAAATTTGCAATACACATGACACGCTTTGCCTGGTTTTAGGCCCATTAAATTATCAGGAATATAAAAAAAACTTCCCAGGTTCAAAGATGCAAACAAGCTTTAAAAACATCATTTCTTTATATGTTGGCGCCGGATATGACGTTGAAATTAAAGTATTACTTAAGCTCGAAGAGAGGCCGCTTCTCTGTTTTGACTATCAGAAACAGTTCTCTCTTGGTTGGGATACGTGGCTTTAATAACTGTCTGCTTTTCTCGAGGTTGCGGTTCTTGACCTACAGAACACTCTCGTGTTTCCGGCAGTAGCCGGAGGGTTTCACTGTAGGATGGGGAGGCTTTTTGAGGCAATTTTTCTGTTTCAGGTTTTTCTATTTCATTTAATTTTTTCTGAAGTTGTTTTTTGAAATGAAAACTGCTCAGAAAAACAAGCCCTACTTGTAATACCATTAAAGCAACGCCTATCGCTGGATTTAACATAAACCCCAAACCTAATAATATCCCCCCTATCGTTACAACCGTCGTTAAGTTATATAGCAAGCTTAAAATGAGATCCCGTTTCATTTTTTTTACACTTTCTTCGGCGATTAAAAACGTAGAAAAAAGAGACTTGAGAGAATCTGATTTGATGATAGCACCGGCTTCTTTTTGTGTGTCAGCATCTACCGATTTTGAACAAATCGCAATACCAAAATGACTTTCTGCAATTGCATTCGCATCATTTTTAGCATCTCCTATCATTGCTACTTTCCCTTTTTTCTTTAATTCTTCTATGTAATTTGTTTTTGAATTTTCGCAAAGATGAGGTAGACAGGATGCTCTGATATGGTCTTTCTCAATACCAAGTTGGCTTGCATAATTCTCTGCAGTTAATAAATCTGCGCCTGTACACAAATAAATTTCTTTCTTGTGCGCTTTGAGTTTTCTGATAGTCCATTTAGCATCCCTTCTTAAGGGATCCTCTAGTACTATAGTTGCAATGATTTTCGTACTTGATGAAAAGAAAATTTTTTGTTTTGACTGTGCTGTTTTTAAATTTTCAAAAGGAATGTGATGATCGCGAATGAAATCAGAATTTCCTATTAAGAATAATTCACCATTTATCCTTGCTTTAACGCCTTTTGGTAAATATTCTAGTTCTGAAACAGT
Source organism: Gammaproteobacteria bacterium RIFCSPLOWO2_02_FULL_38_11 (assembly GCA_001801745.1). Taxonomy (GTDB): domain Bacteria; phylum Pseudomonadota; class Gammaproteobacteria; order HIGHO2-12-38-15; family HIGHO2-12-38-15; genus HIGHO2-12-38-15. The sequence continues at coordinate 19,172 of MGYM01000042.1, read as the reverse complement.
GAAATCTTTATTTTCTCTGTTTTTGTTTTTTGAATATTCTAAAATAGCTTGCCCAGAAGGATGAGCGGATTTTTCTTCTAGAATAGAAAAATATTGCCAAAGAAGATCTTCAGAAAAACTGTCATCGTTTAATTCAAGTTCGCAAACATGCGGTTCCCCCTGTGTCAAGGTACCATTCAAATCAAAAACAACCGTATCAATTTCAGCTGCGTTTTGAAGATCTTGGCCACTCTTAAAATAAATATTCTGAGACTGCGCTTGTGCTAACCCAATTTTTGAAATCAGAGGGGAAATAAAACCAAGAACACAAGGGCAGACGGAAACTAATAAGGCAATCACACAATATATTGCAAAAACAGGTGGGAAGAAGATAGCGACAATAACCCCTGAAATAATCGTTACAATTAAAAGTGAGGGAATGGCATAATTTAAAATTTTATTTGCTGGACTTAAAGGAAGTTGTTTGTTCCAACGTGTGTTTTCAAGATTTTGTCTTACGCGTGCTAAATAGGAATGCTGCGAGTCGTTTGTCACCTGCATTTTAATAACTGAACTTGTGCTTGCTACTTCCATTCCAGAAAGCAGTTCCTCTCCTTCTAATACTTTTTGTGGCGAGCTTCTGCCCGTGTGAATTGTTTTATAAACATAGGTGTTTTCATCAAGGCACCTACCATCAAGCGGGATTGTTTCTCCAGGTGAAATTAAAATAATATCTCCAGGCTTGATATCTTTAATATTACATTTTTGCGTACTATTTTCCTTTATTACTTCTGTTGGTATTTTTTTTAAAGAACAATATTCATCAAAAATTTTATTTTTAGATTTAATTTCAATTAAACTTCCGAAATATCTAAATGCAAAAATAAAAAATGCAGCATCTAACATTAAACATAAGCCAGGTACAAAAAGAGAAGAA
>MGYM01000042.1:5315-18232 GCA_001801745.1 Gammaproteobacteria bacterium RIFCSPLOWO2_02_FULL_38_11 | reverse complement strand
GTACTTATCATAAATAGAAAATCCATGCTGAAATTTTTTGTTTTTATTAGTTTTTTAATGGCATTAATGTAATCTTTTAGGCCTATTAAAAAAACGATGAGAGAACCCAGCGCTAGCAATGAAGCAATCAAAATAAAAGACATGCCACTGGATAAGAACATCAGTGTTAAAAAGGTGATGCCTAATAATAGGCTTACGCTGCCTTTAATCCAGTATGTGCGCGTAGGATAAGTCTCATGACATTCAATGCCTGCTTCATTTAATTTTTCTTGAATGGCTTTTCGTATTTTATTATCTTGCATCGTACAATCATCATCGATGACGACGATCAATTGATTTTCTACAACATCAATATAAAAATTAGAAATTTTCGGTTTTTTTAGTTCTGAAAGAATATTGCAGCTTGTGGTGGTACAAACACCACACATAATGCTAGGAAGATAGAATTGATAGTGGCGAGGCATATTAGGAATGTAAGGAAGGATATAAAAAGATCATATCACATTACAATGATCAAACTTGCGCACGATACTGACTAGCTTCATGTTGTTGCGCTTCCTCAAGCATTAGGATCATGTCATCTGCTTGTTTTTCTCGTCCTTGTTTTTTTGCTTCAGGCTTCAAACGTTTTACAACGTCTAACGGTGTTTCACCCCCGAGGTGAGGTTTAAATAAAGTTGGCGTAGAACGCGTATCCGCCAGCAAAATCCTCATGATAGGTAGCGCTTGATCCGAATGAAATACCATTCCTGCCGCTTGATGAACTGCTGTCCAACCCCAATTATTAGCTATTGTAGGATCTGCAGCTCCTGCAGTTAAGACAAAAGCGACTAAGTCAGGACGTTGTGCCGTGACAACTAACCACATTAATGTTGTGCGCCCTTCAGTGCGGTCATTTTCATTTTCATTAGGTGCTACTTCTTCAGGCAAAGCATGTTGCGTATTCGGATTGGCTCCATATTCAAGTAAATCACTCAGCGCTGTTTGATTTCCATGAATAGCAGCAAGCTGAAGTGCTAAATCTAAATTCTCTGTTGGAAATAAAGATTGTTCCGGAAAATACAAACTACTTAATTGCAATAAAACCACAAACGCTTTATGTGTTAAGGGATATCCGCTGGCTCGAGGGAAAGCTAATCCCGCCCTATCAAAAGATTGAGCTTGTTTAATATTTTTTTCTAACCAGGGCTGCAAATAACAAGGTAACAAGTTTCCTAGTAGCTGATCCTGTATTACGTAATAAACAAAATTTGTTAAATTATCAGAGCGATAATGATCAATATAAGCGTTAAACTGATTCGCTCCCCATAACAAACTCAAGATTGACTGTAACTCAGTATCTTCTAAAAATTCTCTTCTAAAAGCTAAATTAACATACGATTTCAAAACATGAAAAGCATCATTCGTTGCTTGCAATGCAGAACGAAAATCTGCATTGCCATCTCGTCTTTGACGGACCTGTTCATTAAGCACTTGCCGACGTTCACCCGTTAGGTAACAAACAACATATTCTTCCGTGGGATTCTTAACCGTATAGCCCTGTTTAACAAGCGCTTCTTTTACTTTTTGGATACGTATTGCAGTGCGATTTCTATCGATGAGTTCCTGTAAAATGGGTTTAATAGCAGTGATTTCCGTTTGCGCCATTTCTAATCTTGCTCGTAAAGCCAGTGCATTGACTTCTGCTTGCAAACAAACGGGGCGGGTTTCTTGAATTAATGCTGCAAGTGAATTCCAGAAATCAATAAATTCATTGACAGATCTATTATTACGTTCGTAAAGATCCATTACAGCTTTAGCGTTTTCGATCAGCTGCTTCCCAAGTCTGCCCCGCGTTGAATGGAAACTCGTAGCATAATTGCTTTTGTGCCATCCAATATTGGTGCCTTCTGGGTTAACCCCGGCAAGTTCAATCAAATCGAAAGAGAAACGTCCTGCAGGAAGCGCTAAATTCTCGTAAACATGAGCTACCCGACCAAGCAAGTCTTTTATCTGTGATTCTAGTTGACAGATTTCTTTCTGCAGTTGCGTATAGGCTGCTTCAATACTAGATAAATCTGCTGATGAACCTATGTTTATCGCGCGCTGATAGGTTCCATGCACATCTTTATAAATTTGTGCGATGAATTGACTCAATTTTTCACACTCAGATTTAATATTTTCAGCGCTTTTTTCTGTTTCAAGACTCAGTGCGCGCAATTTCGAAATAAGGCTAGCAATTTGATTCCAGGGTTCAATTATTTGGTTTACAGCCAAGTAATTATCCCAGCTATAGAAATGATCATCGAAACGTTCCGCTGTTCTTTGCAAAAGATCACCTGCTCTCCCACTTGCATCAATAAGCCCCTCTGCTTTGTGTAGACGAGAATCACCTGGCCATACGTCAGCTTGCCGGCATAATTCATATGTTTTTAATCCAGCAGGGTAAGCTGATTGTGAATACCACTGTTGCGCAAAAGCAGAAATATTATCGTGAAGTTGCTTAGATAAAATTTGTATTCTTGTACCTAGATTTTGCTTAATGAAGTTTGCAATCGCAAATGGCGAAGCATCCGTCACGATCTGGATAGGTTTTTGATCGAAGTTGTATATTAAACTTAATATTTGCTCATTCACTGCTGTAATACTTTGACGATAGTTTTTAATCAAGTGTTTAAACAGGTCGGGGTGAGTACGCAAACCCATGATAAAATCTTCAATTTCACATCCTATTTTAAAAATTCTTTCTATATCTTCAAACCGAAAGATATCATAACGCAATACTTCAGGTGTATTTCTAATAAATTGAGCAAACATCCAAACAACTTGTAAATAAATAGTGGGGTTGGGAAGGTTATAACTTCGTTTTAAAAATGGTTCTGCAGCTTTAACCAGAGGTGATATCGCATATTCGACAGTGCGTCTTTGCAATATTTCTGGCAAAGAAATGGTTTCACTCTCTCCGGTTAGCAAAGGATTTTTAGTATTATTTGTTAGCCACAATAAAAACAAATGATAGTCATCAGTCACGCTTGTTATACCACGTGTTCTATTCTCATGAGACACTCTAGTATGAAAAAATATCGCAGCACTTGCCTTTTCTAAAAAAGGCTGAGTATAGAGAGTAGTAAAATTCTCTTCTTGACTTTCTAATATTTTTTTTAAGTCTTCTCTCATTAAATCAGCTGTTTGTTGTAGTAAACTCACGCCTTCTCGTAAATGCGTAAATCTTTCTAAAGCAAGGCGGTCCATTGTTTCTAATAATTTTTCAATGCGATTAAAACTCGTGTCCATTTGAGTGCTTAAAGCAGTACCTAAAGCCATGATTTTTTTTTCTAGAAATAACGCCACTTCATCCAGATGTCCCATTATTTCGTTTCTAAAATCATTGACTTGCTGTGCAAGCGACTCAATTTGTCTTGAAATAACTTCAAGTGGGTCAGGGCCTGTACTAAATAAACTAAAAATTGAAAATACCGCTCCTACTATACCAACAATTGGGGCCAAAGGCCCACTCACCGCAGCAATAACAGCGTAGGATGAGAGGGTACTAATAATCGTACAGGCTGCTTTTCCCACGACTTCTATTTGATGCCCGAACTCACGTGTCTGTCGATTGCCAGATAAATTCGCTAACATTGAAAAAAGTGAAAACCCGTCTCCAATGGTACCGACTGTGCGATTCACTGTGATTTGACGTGTTTGTTCATGACGTTCTAACTGTTGGTAGTTTTTTTCAAGACTTTGTCTTTCCTCATCGTGATCACTTTTAGCTAAATGATTTAATTGATCTCTGATTTCAACCATTCTGTTATGATTTCTAAAACCTTCAAGAAAAATCTCATCAAGCTGCGAGAAAAGATTTCTTGTTGCTTCTTGAGGTAATTCTGAATTTGCTACTTCATTCACAGTTTGCATAAGCTCTTGCGAAGAAGTTAATAGCTCGAGCTGTTGTTGTGGTTGAGCAAAAACAACAGCTCGAGCTATAGTTGCAACAAATCTTTGATTAGAATCAAGTAATCTAGAAATTTCGCCATGTCCACAATCACTGGGCAACATTAACTTTAAACTTTGTATTTCATCTCCATGTGCTGTAAATCTCTGGTGAGCAATTGAAGCAAATTGATGTCCTGCTTCTAAATCTGTGTGACCATGCTCAAAAGTGAATTGCGCCAAACGCAAATCCAAAGAGAGTGAATCCTCTACTACAGGCATGGGCATTTTTTCATATACCGCGGCTTCTGATCTGCTAGAAAAAGAAGTAAGGGGCGTTTGTTCTATCAGTAAAGCATAGAACTCTTCATGTTTTTCGCGAGGAAGTGCTTTCAATCCAGCATTGAAAAATTTGCTTAGCTCTAATTTATTCGTCCGCATTTTTTTATCCTCGAGGCATGAAGGGTTGTAACTGAGGATCGACTCTTAAACCCGCGCCTCTTGTTAATGTACCTTGAGCTACAGGTAATGCAGAAGAAGCAGTGGCAGATCTAGATAATGTATCTTGCGCTACTGTTAATCCAGCAGAAGGTCTAAACGTAGATAACGTTAATGGAGGAAACGATGGCCTGGTATTTTCTACTACTTGTTGCGTTGCTCGCTGATGGCTTTTCAAAAAATCAGAGGTTGCTTTCCTTGTGCCCTCTTCTATCTGATCGGCATGTGCGAGCATTGTCCCTCCAGCACTGACTGCCAGTGCGCCGGGAATAAGCCCTGCACCACTTGACATTGTGGCTATACCCGCACCGATACTAGCCAGCCCAGCCACTTCTGTTAGTGTACGAACAGCTACACCTGTTACAGCGGCTGCTAAACAAGTGGAAGGAGGCAGTCCCGTCTCTTTTTGGCAACTCGCTTGTCCGTCAGCGATATGCTGAACTGTGAATAATGCATTCAACGCTGAATTATTCAATAAGGTGTTTGCCACTTGCCCTACCGGCGATGTTAATCCTAGTTCGCTTTTAGGCAAAACACCCATTATGTTTAAGGCAGCTTGTGCTTCCTCTAAAGCATCATCTAAGGCACTCACTACTTGGGGGGGTGGATTTTTCATTTATCTTTCCTCCTGTAAAATTAAAAAATATCATTTTTTATAATTTACTAAAATCTCAAAAGATCACAAAAGTTTTATTTGGTGCCGAGGAGAGGACTCGAACCTCCATGGCGTTAACCACAAGTACCTGAAACTTGCGTGTCTACCAATTTCACCACCTCGGCTAAATTCAAATACACATCGTGAACAATCTTATCCTAAATGTCCACTCCAGTGTAACTTCGATCGTAAGGTTTCAAAGTAATTATAATCTTTGGGATGAATTAACCGAAGCGAATATTTGCTTTTATGAATTAAAATAGAAGATCCCGGAAATAATGATTGTTTTTCATCGCCATCACAACTCAACCAAGGAGAGACTTCATTGTTTTTGGAAATGATTATTTCGATAGTGCTGTTGCTCTCTATGACCAAGGGTCGACTACTCAAAGTATGTGGGAACATCGGTACAAGTACCAAGGCTTCTAATTGAGGATGCAAAATAGGCCCTCCACCTGACAAAGCATAAGCCGTAGATCCTGTGGGTGTTGCGATGATTAACCCATCTGCACGTTGCTTGCAAACAAATTGTTTATCAATGTAAATTTCAAATTCAATCATGTGTGCTACATTGCCGGGCAATAAAACAATATCATTTAAAGCAAGGCGTCGTTGATTTTTGTTTTTTTCGTCTTTTGTTTTAGCCTCAATAAGAAATCGTTCTTCTTCGTTATAGTTTCCTGACAGTAACGATTTCAAACTTTTTTCAATTTCGCTGGGAAGAATGTCTGTTAAAAATCCTAAGCTTCCTTTGTTAATTCCAACGACGGGAATGTGATGTTCTGATGCCATTTTTGCAGCTTGTAATAAACTACCGTCCCCCCCAATTACAATGAACAAGTCGCAGGTTTTTACAAGCCTTTCTTTATTTAAAAAATTGATTTTTTTATTTTTTAATAAAGCCTTTAAGTCGCTGTCAACAAAGACTTTGGCGGTATGATGGCTTAGAAACTGTAATAACAAAGCAAGGGTTTGACGTATGCCTTTGGCGCGAGGACGTCCTAAAATGCCTATTTTTTGAAAAATCCTCATCTTTTCTCCGAAACTGTTTGAAATGTTGAATAGTAAAATATAGACTTTAATGCGGAATTTTTCCGCTTTTATTTTTTTTAAGTTTGAACTTATGTCTAAAACACTGAATGAACGTGCCCAATACCTTCTGAAATCGCTTATCGAGAAGCATATTAGCGATGGTCAACCTGTGGGGTCTAAGACCCTGGCAGAAGATACTTCTTTATCCTTGAGCTCTGCAAGTATCCGCAATGTATTGGCTGATTTGGAAGAAAAAGGATATATCTCCTCTATCCATACTTCTTCAGGTCGCGTACCCACCGAAAAAGGCTATCGCTTTTTTGTGGATAGCTTGATTACCGTGAAACCCATGCATTCATCGGCTGTCGCACAATTTCAAGATCAGCTCTCCATAGGAAAAAACATTCAAACCTTGGTGAACTCTGCTTCTTCTTTGCTTTCTGATTTGACACATATGGTGAGCGTCGTTTCTTTGCCTCGTAAAGAACATTTTATTTTGTCTCAAATTGAATTTTTACCTTTGTCTCCTTGCCGTATTTTGGCTATCCTCGTTTTCAATAATAAAGAAGTACAAAACCGTGTTATTCAAACATCAAAAGATTATTCGCGCGATGAATTAATTAAAGCAGCCAATTATATCAATGAAACTTTCTTAGGTTATGATTTGTTAACAGTACGTCGTAAAATTCTAAAAACAATGCGCTCTGATAAGGAAAAAATAAATGAACTGATGAAAAATGCAATGAGTATTACAGATAAGGCCTTAGAAGATAGCTCTTCTAAAGACGCCTATGTCATTGCCGGGGAAACAAATCTTATTGATTACGCCTCAGATTCTGAACTAAATACCCTTAAAAAATTATTTGAAACATTTACACAAAAACAAAAAATGGTTGATTTGTTTGAACGTTGTTTACAAACGCAAGGCATACAGATCTTTATTGGAAAAGAATCAAATTATTCTAGCCTGGGAAATTTCAGCATGATTACCTCAACCTATGCTGCTGAAGATGAGCCTATTGGTGTGTTAGGCATCATTGGTCCCACACGCATGCCTTATGATCGTATTATCCCAATCGTGGATATAACAGCAAAAATTTTAACTTTGACCTTGAATCAATAAAATAAATCCCCATAATGGCAACATCACTTTTTTAGATGAGGAAAAATCATGTCTGACAAAACAAACAAAGAACCCAATAAGTGGGAAGCTATCGCGGAGAAAGAAACCGTCATTGCAGAGAAAGAAGAAATCGATGCGGATAGACCAGAATTAAGTTACGCTTCTCATAAAGAATTAGAAGAACAATTAAATGCTTTAGATATAAAGTACAACGAAGCTATTTCTGCATTACGTTATACACAAGCCGAATTTGATAATTTTAGAAAACGTTCAGAACGTGATGTGAATCATGCCTATAAATATGGCCCTGAAAAGCTGATCAATGAATTATTGAGTGTGGTAGACAGTCTTGAGAAAAGCTTAGAACTCATGACACAAACATCTTCTGATTTACAACATGTCAAAGAAGGTATGGAATTAACATATAAGCTTTTAAAAAATATTTTAGAAAAATTTTCAGTAAAACAACTTAATCCAGTGGGCGAAGTGTTTAACCCAAGCTGGCATGAGGCGATGACGATGCAAGAACAAGAAGGCAGGAAACCAGGGACCGTCTTGTCTGTACTGCAAAAGGGATATACCCTTCATGAACGTTTACTTCGCCCGGCTTTAGTGATTGTGGCTAAATAGCTTGAAATGTTGAGAGTAATCCCCATCTTTAATAAACTTTAGTATTTATATTCCGGAGAGACAAAAAATGGCAGCTTCTTCAAAAATCATTGGTATTGACCTTGGAACAACCAATTCTTGCGTTGCAGTCATGCTGCCGGGAGGCAAAGTGCATGTCATTGAAAATGCGGAAGGGAAGCGAACAACCCCTTCTATTGTTGCTTATACCGCTGAAGGTGAAATCTTGGTGGGTGAAGCCGCAAAACGACAAGCGGTCACTAATCCAAAAAACACTTTATACGCCATTAAGCGCTTAATCGGTCGTAAATTTGATGATTCTATTACACAGCGTGATATTAAAATGGTGCCCTACGAGATTGTTCGGGCCAATAACGGAGATGCTTGGGTAAAAGCCACTTCAAAAGAATTAGCGCCCCCTCAAGTATCTGCGGAAGTATTAAGAAAAATGAAGGCAACCGCAGAAGCTTATTTGGGAACGACGGTCACAGAAGCGGTTATCACTGTGCCTGCTTATTTTAATGATTCTCAGCGTCAAGCAACAAAAGATGCGGGACGCATTGCCGGACTTGAAGTTAAACGTATCATTAATGAACCCACTGCTGCGGCACTTGCCTTTGGTCTTGATAAAAAACAAAAAGACTCAAAAATCGCAGTGTATGATTTAGGGGGAGGCACCTTCGATATTTCTATTATTGAAATTGCAGAAGTAGACGGTGAACATCAATTTGAAGTACTTGCCACTAACGGTGACACTTTCTTGGGTGGAGAAGATTTTGATTTACGATTAATTGAATTTCTTGCATCAGAATTCAAGAAAGACACAGGAATTGATCTTCATAAAGATCCTTTGGCGCTACAACGTTTAAAAGAAGCCTCCGAAAAAGCAAAGATCGAACTTTCTTCTGCACAACAAACCGATGTAAATTTACCTTATATTACTGCTGATGCATCGGGGCCCAAGCATTTAAACATTAAAATCACGCGTGCAAAACTTGAAGCCCTTGTTGAAGATTTAATTACAAAAACCATTGAGCCTTGCAAGATTGCACTGAAAGATGCGGGGTTGACGGCGGCTGATATTAATCAAATTATTTTAGTGGGTGGACAAACACGGATGCCCAAAGTCCTAGAAGTTGTTAATACATTTTTTGGAAAAGAGGCGCGCCATGATGTTAACCCCGATGAAGCAGTTGCTGTGGGTGCAGCTATCCAAGGCGGTGTGCTGTCTGGTGATGTTAAAGATATTTTATTGTTAGATGTGACGCCCTTGTCTTTAGGTATTGAGACAATGGGAAGTGTCATGACGAAGCTTATTCAGAAAAACACCACCATTCCCACACGCGCAAGCCAAGTATTTTCAACCGCAGATGATAATCAAACAGCCGTGACCGTGCATGTTCTGCAAGGTGAAAGAGAAATGGCATCGGCAAATAAATCCTTGGGGCGTTTTGATTTATCCGACATCCCCCCTGCTCCACGTGGTATGCCTCAGATTGAAGTCACTTTCGATATCGATGCAAATGGTATCTTAAATGTTTCTGCAAAAAATAAAGCAACAGGTAAAGCACAGTCTATTATTATCAAAGCCTCAAGCGGTCTTAATGAGGAAGAGATTCAACGGATGGTGAAGGATGCAGAAGCCCACGTAGAAGAAGATAAGAAGTTTTCTGATTTAGCGAATACAAGAAATCATTCAGATTCACTGATGCATGCAACGATAAAGGCTGTCAAAGATGCAGGCGACAAAGTAACTGCCGATGAAAAATCACGTATAGAAGCTGCCGTAAATGCTTTAAAAGAAGCAATGAAAGGAAATGACAAAGTGGATATTGAAGCTAAAACAGAAGCGCTTTCTAGCGTTTCTGCTCAATTGCTCGAGCGCTTACAACAAGCTCAAGCTCAACAAGCACCTTCAGGCGAAGGAAGTGATGCAGGTCCACAAGCAACAGAAGGTGAGACTAAGAAAGGTGGCAGCGGTGATGATGTTGTTGATGCAGAGTTTGAGGAAGTAAAAAAATAACATAAAATACAGTGCGTATGCCTATTTAAGTGATTTCTCATGACACAAACAAAAGATTATTATGCAACGCTTGATGTAGCACGTAATGCTTCTGGTGAAGAAATTAAAAAAGCCTATCGTCGTTTAGCAATGAAATTACATCCTGATCGTAATCCGGATGCTAAAGCGGCGGAACATTTTAAAGAAATTAATCAAGCCTACGAAGTTTTATCTGATTCAAAAAAACGTGCCGCTTATGATCAATTCGGTCATGCAGGTGTAGATGCAAGTATGCATGGCAATGCAGGTGCTGCCTTCTCTGATATCTTCGGCGATATCTTCGGTGATATTTTTGGTGGAGGCGGTGGGCGAGCAGATCAACAAGCACATATGCGTGGCGCTGATCTGCGGTACAATCTTAGTTTAAGCTTAGAGCAAGCTGTTCATGGCACTACAATTGAAATCCGTGTGCCCACCTTAGTGAGTTGTAAAACCTGTTTGGGTTCAGGGGCTAAAAAAGGTTCTCAACCCAGCTCATGCCGTACTTGTGGTGGTATGGGACAAGTCAGAATTCAACAAGGCTTTTTTTCTATTCAACAAACCTGTCCAACTTGTCAGGGCGAAGGAAAAGTTATTAGCGACCCTTGTTTAAGTTGCCACGGACAGGGTCGTGTCAGAGATACAAAAACATTGTCGGTTAAAGTACCCGCGGGTATTGATAACGGTGATCGCATCCGGCTCTCAGGTGAAGGTGAGGCAGGACACCAAAGCGGCCCTAAAGGCGATTTATATGTCTTCATAGAAATTAAACCTCATTCTATCTTTACGCGAGAAGGAAAAGATCTTTATTGTGACGCCCCTATTAATTTTACGACGGCGGTGATGGGAGGTGAAATTGAAATTCCCACACTGGGGGGAGAAATTAAATTAAAAATACCCACTGAAACACAAAGTGGGAAAATGTTTCGATTAAAAGGAAAAGGTGTTCCCGCTATTCGTGGTGGTATACAGGGCGATCTTTTTTGTAAAATTGTCGTTGAAACACCGGTGAATCTCACGAGAAGACAAAAAGATTTGTTGTTAACCTTTGATCGTGAATTAAATGATGGGCAAAATCACAGTCCCAAATCTTCTTCTTGGTTCAGCTCAGTAAAAAAATTTTTTGAAGGATTATAAATGCAGAAAAAAAAATTATTGATTGCAGGTAATTGGAAAATGCATGGTTCAAAAGAATTTATTATTTCTTTTTTGACACAGCTTAAGCAAAATCAGTATGAAAATGAAATTGCGATTTTCCCTCCTTATGTGTTACTTCCCCTTGCTAAAGAAACGCTTGCCGACTCTTCAATAAAATTAGGCGCTCAAGATGTCAGCGCACATGAAAATGGCGCTTATACAGGCGAGGTATCTGCAAGTATGATGGCAGAAGTTCCCTGCTCTTATGTCATAGTAGGTCATTCAGAGCGTCGAAGTTTCCATCAAGAATCAAATGCCTTAATCACAAAAAAAGCTTTAATTGCGTATGCCCATCAAATAACGCCGATAGTTTGCTTTGGAGAAACTGAAAAAGAAAGAGAACAACAACTAACGTTTGAAATCATTACGCAACAATTACGCCCTCTTTTTGAAACAACTATCCTAAAACACTGTATTTTGGCTTATGAGCCCGTGTGGGCGATTGGCACAGGAAAAACAGCCACGCCAGATCAAGCACAAGCAGTCCACCAATTCGTACGTCAACTTCTTCAAGAAAAAGAACCTTCCCATGCCTCACAAATTAGAATACTCTATGGCGGCAGCGTAAAACCCAGCAATGCAGAAGCGCTGTTTTCTATGCCTGATATTGACGGTGGCTTGATTGGCGGTGCTTCGTTGAAGTTTGAAGAATTTGATCTCCTTTGCAGATTTCATTAAGGTACAAGCTATGTTTCAAGTTTTTATTATTTTACATATATTTATTTGTATTTCGCTTCTTGTTTTGATTTTAATTCAACAAGGAAAAGGAGCTGACGCAGGTGCTTCTTTTGGTGGTGCTTCGCAAACTTTATTTGGTGCACAAGGATCTGGAAATTTCCTTACAAAACTAACCAGTGTTTTAGCCGCACTTTTTTTTCTAAACTGTTTGTTTTTAGGTTATTTAGCAAATCATCAGCGCGTCAACGATCCGCTTAAAAATATTGAAAAAGTTGTAATTGAAAAAGCAGTAAACACTGAAAAACAAGATAATAAAATAATAAAAGAATAACATTGCGAACGAGCAACAACGAACAGCCGAAGTGGTGAAATTGGTAGACACGCCATCTTGAGGGGGTGGTGGCGAAAGCCGTGCCGGTTCGAGTCCGGCCTTCGGCACCAGACAAACAGCCTGTAATGAGCGCAGCGAAATTACAGGGAATAAAAACATTTAAAAAAACAAGTACAACAAAGTGAGTATCGATGAAAAAAAATATTATAATAGGTTTATTTACACTAGCTTATTCAAGCAATATTTTTGCAAGCAACCTTGATTTAAGTAATCAAAACCCCTCCCCCTCACCTAGCTACAATAACGAAGCAAATGAGGCTTATTCAAATTCCAAGTGGAATAAAACGCCTTATATTGGATTACAATACGGTTTGGGTGGAAATCTATTTGCTGGCTATGGAAAAACTTTCGGGCAAAGTCAAAGATATTATCTTGGTATCGAACCATTTTTAATGATTGGATTATATAAACCTTATGGTGTCGGTCTCTCCATCAATCCAGGATATTTATTAACGCCCTTCACGCTAGCCTATAGCCGAATGGGTGCTTCAATCAGTTCTGAATGGAGCGGCCCCATGCTTGGATTGGGTGTTCAAACAAACTTAAGAAAAAATTGGGATTTTCGTATTGAGTTGAATACCAATAATCTTCTGCAATTAGGTGTTATTTACAAATTTTAAAATTAATCATTTAGGCGCACGGCTGAATTCTATTAAGAAGTGCGACAGTCTCTTATAAATTAAATTTCTAGCCATAGAAATTTTCTATAAAAATAGATGTTTAAAGGTAAAACGCGCGACCCTTCAAAACCTTGCAAAATATT
>MGYM01000042.1:0-5308 GCA_001801745.1 Gammaproteobacteria bacterium RIFCSPLOWO2_02_FULL_38_11 | reverse complement strand
GAGGTATTGGGGAAAGCACCTTTTTCGTCATTGCGAGAAAAATGCGTCCTGTAATTTTGAAAGAAAGTAAAAGAATTCACGCATTTTTCGAAGCAATCTAGACTCGGATCTAGATTGCTTCGAAAAACACAGAAAAGATTTCCCCTTTTTTGAAATAAACGATGTGTTTTTCTCGCAATGACGAAAATCTGGATAGGACGTGTTTCACGGACAACGAATTAAAGCAAAAAATAGCGTTTTCCAGACACTTCACTTTCTACATTGATAAACAATGACTTCATCATCTGGATCAGGTGATTTATTATGATTAAACGCTTTTACCATTTTGATTTCTGTAAAACCAACTTCAGTTAACGTGTCACATAAATTTTTGGGTTCATACAACCTTACTTTGATAATTTCTATTTCAGTTTCCAGAATTGCATTACCCTCAACTAACTCATAACGACAAATGCTACTTCCAATGTGATTTTTCAAAGGTAAATCAAGGAAATTAGCGAGAATGAACTTGCCATCTTCGCGAGAATACATAGCACCTCGCCAAACACCAACTTGCATCGAGATAGCTTTCAATGTCTCAACTTCAAACACTAACCTGCCCTTATCAGATAACAAATTATAAAAAGTCTTTAAAGTGTTTTTGGCTTTTTGAAGATCGGTAATGAGACCAAAAGATCCGCTAGGAATAAAAATTAGTTGATATTTTTCTTGTGTTTTTAAATCTTCTACCCATTCGTGCCACACATTTATTTTAAGATTTTTTATCTTTGCTTTCATATATAAAGCATCAAGCATGTGTTTGCTAGCATCACATCCATGCACATTAAAACCCTCAGCAACAAGTGGTAACAAGTACCTACCTGTGCCACACATAGGCTCCAAAATATTTCCCTTGGCTGAAAGTACATAGGAACGATAAAACGCATAAGCATCAGAAGGCGGGGTTGGTTTACTTAAGTCGTAGACTTGGGTACAAAGATTTAAGTAGCTATCAAGTGAAGTCATGATTTTTCTCTTCTTAGATATTCTTTAACGAAGAGCTTGGAGCAATTGGCTGCTCTGAAGGTTGTGAGGTAAGCTCTTTCTCTCGAGCACCATTCTGGAATAACAAAAGACGATTGTTTTTATCCAAACCCACGGCATTATCTATTCGACAATTTTGTGCGAAAAGAAATTGCGGTGTTCTACTGATTAAGAACCATTGATTGCCTTGCGGGGTATGACCTTCTTTCCATAAACATACTGTTTCTTCAGAACATGTGGCTAGCAAATTTAAACGACTAAAACACACATCCGTTATGTTCGAAGAACCTGCTTCCAAAACGCAAAAATAATGTTTAGTTTCCACATCCCACAAACGAACCATCCCATTTTCACAGCCACTTGCAAGCCATCTTCCATCAATACTGAAACTGATACTACAAACATTTTCACTCCCTTCTTGCAATTTACAAATTAATTTTTGATTTTTGCACTCCCATAAACAAATAGTGTTATCTTTTCCAAAGCTTGCTAACAACTTTCCTGAAGGATGAAATACAACAGATGAGACGCCTCCTGGATGTACTGAAGAAAGTTCTTTGATTATTTTTCCTTTTTCGATATCCCACCAACGGATACTTTCATCTTCACTCCCACTTACAAGAATTTCTCCATCCGGACTGCAACACAGAGTATTGATATAATTCGTGTGTCCTCGAAGAACGTATTCTGATTCTTCTTTCATTCTCTCCATCATCAGAAAAAGTGAATTAGCCATCCCCATAGAAGCAGTAAGATCAAAGGGGGATAAAAAAATTGTTTTTCCGATAGCAATCGCAAAATGACCGTTGGGAAGAAAACTGAAATCACGAATAATCGTACTTGCATGAGGGAAAGCATGATCGATGCTGTAGTTGCAGAGATAGCGTATAACATCCACTCTTCCCGGGTTGGAGATAGGCGGTGAACTTATAACATCTGTTAAAGTAAGGCCGATGCCTGTCGGGGTCAGGAGCATTTCTTTTTCCACATCCCATAAATTAATACGGTCGGCATTAATAGAATAAGTTGCTATATTTTTATTTGTTAATCTAATTCTGAGAGGATTTTCATGATCTTCAAATTTTTTTAGCAATAAATGAGGATTCTGCAGCTTATCTTCTTTCAGATTCCACAGTAAAATACCCCTATTTCCGTAATTTCCAAGCAAATGTTTTCCATCTGAACTGAAAGCAATGCTACCCATATCAGATGTTGCAATTTCTCTAGCGTTGCTTAATTTAGAATTTATATTAAGAAGATCCCAAGTTCGCATTATACCGTCTTGGCTGATACTAAAAAGCCAGTGTTTATCAAGACTAAAAGCGATGTAACGAATCTCATTTTTATGTCCTGAAAATACAAAAAGTAGCTTTTTTTGCAAGACATCCCATAATTTTATTTTTTTATCTTGGCCAGCAGAAGCCAAGCATTCTCCATCTGCACTAAAGCTAATGATCTCACTGGTATGAAGACGTCTCCCTGCGTAAGGTACCTTAGTAGACAATTCTCCCACTAATTCATGCGTCGGCAAATGCCATAATTCAATTAAATCCTTATTGGGTCCCCTGTCTATATTTATTTTAATAGTAGCGATTGCCAGTAAACCGCCATCAGAACTAAAACAAACGCTACCCTCTTCCTTATTCCAATATGAATGCTCTTTGGATTCCCATATACATTCTCTTTTTTCTGTATCCCATAACTGGTAACCGCCGGCATTAATACTAACTAAAAATAAACTTCCGTCATGATTAAACTTAAAATCCTTGCATCCATTTTTATTATCAAGAGTACAAAATAATCTTGATTCTCCTGTTTCTATGTCCCACTGAATAAGTCTAATTTTATTTACGCTGAAAAGCTGATGGCTATTCGGTTTGAAATTAATACTTGTTGAGCCACCATTTTCGAAAGTATGTATACACGTTTTTGTTTCTATATCCCATAAACGAAGTGTATTATCATCGCTTGTGCTTGCTAGGTATTTTCCATCAGAACTAAAACTCATGCTGTTAATCGTTTTTGTGTGTCCTTCAAACACAAAGACACACTCTCCTTTGATCGTATCAAAAAATTGTATTGTTTCATCCGTTGCAATCGCTATCAATCCCTTAGAACTTTGCACGAAACACTGCGCGGACAACATTGTGGATTTATTTAATTGCAGATAAGGTTTCTCACCCAATTGAATATCTGCCATGGAGGCGTCACTTAAGTTTGCTCCCCTCAACCAGCTTCTTTCTAAAATAACATTTGTAAGATCGGCATTACTTAAATCTGTACAATCTAATATTGCACCCGTTAAATTTGCGCCTGGAATTTTAATTCCTCTAAAATCCATCCCTGAAAAAGGAATCCCGGCCGCGTTTAAAATGGTGATGGCATTAGCCGCTGCAATAGCATACTGACTTCCAGTTTTAGATCGTTCGATGTAATGAAACAAAATTGCTTTATATTTTTCATCTGCCTGGACTCTGTCAACGTTAAATCGTACCGTTTCAGAATTAAAAAGTTTTTTCTCAATTAAAGGAATATCATCCACGCTCTCTCGTGTTTCTACAGAATTAAAAAAAGTAAATGACATAAAATGCTGCTCCTTTAATGTAAAGTAGTGCTTGCGCTAGAAGAATAGGAAGGAGAAACTGACGGATTTAATCGACTCAAAAGATCTTGCGCCATCTCTTTTGAAATTGTTTCTGATCTGTTTTGAGGCTGGCTTTTTTCTTCTATCAAGGTTTTTAAATATGCATAATATTCTTTGTAGCACTCTTTCAATTTTCGATCTGAAAATGCCATGAGTTCCTCTCGAAGCTCTTGATAACGATTTCCTTTGAAAGGCGAGCTGTGTTTGAAATTTCTTTGTTGGATAGTTCTCTTTAATTTGTTTAAATCAACATCGTTTTTCAACAACAATAAGATTTCTATAAAATCAGGCCATCGTTTTTCATAACCTTGAGGTTTTTCATCTTTTTTGATAACAAAATACTGATGAATTTTAAAAAAAATATTATGACGCAAGCTTGTTATAGAAGGCGGTCGAGAAAAAAGAGAAGACGATGCAGCAGATTGGGGTGCTAATATGGGTTGCGAAAGTTTTGAGGCAGGCAATGCCGCTTCTTTTCTCATGACTTGTTCATAATTTTCTTGTGCCAGTAAATGATGCTGAATTGAAAGATGAATGAAAGCAAAATAAATAAATTCGGTGTCCTCATTTATTTTGCGCATAGGACACCCCGAAAAAATAAGACGTAACCGAGGTTGTTTTTCAAAATCAAAAAAACCGTCCCACATATTACTTTGTTTTTCAGAAGTATCTTGAAAAAAAGTCTTTGCTTGAGAAACAGGATATTTTACAACGCTTACGCCTTCTAAAAACATCTTTTTAGCTAATATTTGAGAGTAAAATTTAAAATCTTTTTTAATATCCCATAACTCACCTTCAATCCTAAGTGAGCCAGCTTTGTTTAATTTATTGTATTGACGATCATACCAACGCTCGACAAATGTGTTATATAAATCAGTAAGGGTTAGTTTGCTGCGCTCTTCTGTTTTCAAATTTTCATAACGTTTTGAAATTTCAGGTAATACTTCCGATAGGATTGATAAAACAAAAGGAGTTTCTATCAATTCTTTAAGTCCTGGTAAATTTTCAATACGTTTTTTGTATTCCTTCCAGTCGTCCCAATAAGGTTGATTTTCTTCTTGAAAACGACCTCGATTAACTTGAATAAATTTTTCTAGATACGTATCAATCTGAGCATCTGTAAAAGGTTTAAGTATGATTTCTTTTAAAAGTTGTGGCCTCGTTTCTTGTTCAAGATGAGGACGAAAACGTTCTTGATAATTTTCTTTTTTTGAAGCCAGATATTGACTACGACAAGAAATGATGACTTTTGCATTCCAATCGTTGAGGGCATTAGTATTATAGAGATTTTCATCTTCTTTTTCTTTCCCTAATTCGTCATAAGCATCTAAAAAAAACAAAAACTTCTTTGTTCGTTTGAGCTCTACTATCTCTTCTACGTTAAAACCTTTTGACTCTAAATACGTTTCAACTACTCGACGAATAGGATCTTTGCTGACGGGCAATTCAATGAATAAAGGAAGCAATTCGCTGTCTTTTATTTCTTGCCATAAACGTCGTTCTAGAAAACGGCCACAAGTGGATTTTCCCGACCCTGCATCTCCAAGCATCAATAATACTTTTTTATCGGTTTTTAGAAAATTTCTTATTTCTGTTTCAACATCAAATAAATTTGTATCATAAAAATTGTAAGTGCCATTC
>MGYM01000041.1:9090-10104 GCA_001801745.1 Gammaproteobacteria bacterium RIFCSPLOWO2_02_FULL_38_11 | reverse complement strand
AGGTTTCAATTTCTTTATCTGAAAAAGCAGGCCCCCAGAAAGCATGCTGAATAAGCTGATTTTTTTTCTCTTTTCTTCCTTCTTTTGTTTTTTTCCAGGCTAAAAGTGCTGCACCCACGGCCCCACCCGCATCCCCCGCAGCTGCAGGAATATAAATTTTTTTTAAGTTCGTACGTTCAATGATTTTTCCATTAGCAACAGAATTCATCGCACATCCCCCTGCAAAAGCAAGATTTTCTAAAGGATAGATTTTACAAAGCTGGTTTAATAAATGAAAAAAGGCCGCCTCATACATGCATTGTGTTGAAGAGGCTATATCACGGTGTTTATCTAAAATAATTTCTTGGGGCTCTCGTGCAGAACCGAGTAATTCACATAATCTCTCACTGTACATCTTACTTGAATGAGGTACTCCCTCTTTCCAAGTATATGAAAATTCTTTTTTTTGAAAACAAAAATACTCTAAATTTAATTCAAACATTCCGTCTTCTTTAAGCTTCACAATTTCTTTCATCTCATTTACAAAACGAGGCTTACCATAAGGCGCCAAGCCCATCACCTTATATTCATCGCCAAAATGAGGAAATCCCAAGTATTGCGTCATCGCTTGATAAAAGGCACCCAGTGAATGTGGAAAATAAATTTTTCCTTTAATATCGATTTCATTATTTTTTCCAACACCCCAAGCACAACTTGTAAAATCACCAAAACCATCGACAGAGAGCACGAGTGCTTCTTCAAAAGGGGAGGCAAAAAAAGCAGAAGACAAATGCGATAAGTGATGTTCAATACGGCCTATTTTTCCCTGGAATTTTTCTTTTGGAAAAGTTTCACTGAGCTCACGCTCTATCGAAAAGCGCGCTTTATGATTTTTCAAACGATCTAAAATAAAATTCAAACTTGGTTTATTTCTTAAAATATAATTTATTTTTTTAAAAAAATTAGCTTTAGGATCACTATTGATAGCCAGTATACCAATCTGATTCAAACTGATATTAGCTGTTTTCAAACAAT
>MGYM01000041.1:5682-9080 GCA_001801745.1 Gammaproteobacteria bacterium RIFCSPLOWO2_02_FULL_38_11 | reverse complement strand
TTGGCTGGGAAACCCCGCCCAATGTTTTATACGACGAAAACGCTCTTCTTCTGCTTTTGCAATTAATTCCCCTCGATGAAGAAGACAAGCTGCCGAATCACCATGGTAAGTGTTAATACCTAAAATCCATTCTTCAGACATACATTTCAATTTTCAAGATCTATGAGGTTCCGCTGACAATACTAGAACTTACGCAAAACAAGTATTTTTGTGTTGCAACAAGGCATAAATCGAGTGAGCGCCGCAGTTTATACAAAATAAATGAGGACGCGAATGAGATTTATAACGATGTTGCAACCAAAAAGACGACGTTTTGCGCAAGACCTAAATGGATTCAAGTAATGCATGCCAGCGTTGCATTGCTATGGCTTTATCAAAATGCTGGGTAAAAGCAAGGCGCGCATTCCTTCCGAACGTTTCACATAAACTTCTATCGTTATATAACATAAGAATCATTTTTATAAGCGCTTGCGTATCACCGATCGGCACAACCCTACCACAATTAAATCGTGTGATGGTACGCGCCACTTCACCTTGCTCATCTCCAATAAAAATAATGGGTCTGCCTACCGCCATCGCACTATATAATTTTCCAGGCACTAACAATCCTTCGAGATAAGTCAACGTAGATAAAACATGAATATGTGGAATGGATAAACTTTCTTTTAATTTCTCAGGAGGCTGATAAGGTTTTAAAAAAACATTTTTTAAATTATCTTTACAAATAACTTCTTCAATATATGGACGATAATAACCATTACCTACAAACAAAAATATTATTTTTTCCTCTATTTCTAATAGCTTCGCTACCTTCAACAGGGTATTGAAGTCATACGCTCTACCCATATTTCCAGAGTAGCCAATAACAAATTTATCTTCCAACAACCATTCTTTTTTTAAAGCGTTATCTTGGTCTACATCTATCCCCTGAATTAACGTACCATCTTCCCAATTCGGTTGAATACATATTTTATTTTTTGGAATACCTTGCTCAATAACAAAATCTAACATACGCTCGCCCAACACCACATTCATTTTCGCATTTTTCCAAGAAATATTTCGCAAAAAACGCAAAAAATGCAAGCGCCATCCTTTTGCTAATCTAAAACCAAGACGTTCAGCCATCTCTGGATAAATATCCAAAAGCCAATTAACTAAGGTCGCTCCACGTAACCGAACAATGACATCCACAATAACAGAAATCAAAGGCGGGTCCGTTGTCACAACAACGATGTCTTCAGAACGCACCAAACGGATTAAACTATAGGCGCAACTTAAATAAAAAATAAAATAATTTAAAACACGACGAAGAGAACTTGTGCAAGGAAAATCCAAGGTCCAAATACGATGTATAAACACACCCTTTGTATTTTCATTTTTTAATTTATCTTTTCGATCCTGGTAACCTTGACCCACAACAAGATGAACATGCCAACCCAAATTAGCCAAGGAAAAAGCCGCATCTGCAACAGTCCGCGCCGCGCCGGTATTATAAGTAGCATTAAAACAACGTGTGATAAAAATAATTTTCTTCATGAAATACAGTCATGTTCCATTGACCGAAAATTTGAGTTCCATCGACCTAAGCCAATATAATTTATTTTCTGATGATCAAATCGATGGGCTTGTAAAACTCGCCAGCAATCAATAATTACAATCGATTTGTTTGAAAAATAACGCTGATCGATTTCTTTGAAAGCAGGATCTTCTGTCATGATGAGGACAACATTCGCCTTCAAAAAACATTCTTCAATCGACGAAGCATATTGAATCTGTTCTTTAAAACAGTCTTTAATGTTATTTGTTGCAA
Source organism: Gammaproteobacteria bacterium RIFCSPLOWO2_02_FULL_38_11 (assembly GCA_001801745.1). Classification (GTDB taxonomy): domain Bacteria; phylum Pseudomonadota; class Gammaproteobacteria; order HIGHO2-12-38-15; family HIGHO2-12-38-15; genus HIGHO2-12-38-15. The sequence goes on along the minus strand of MGYM01000041.1, from coordinate 7,270 downwards.
GAGCATCATAAACAATAACATTATATTCAGGGTGTTTTAAAAAAAATTCGATAAGTTTTACTGCGGGAGAATTTTCAATGACTGGCGTATTTGCTTTATAAGCTACACCCAGTATTGCCAGTGTATTATTTTGAGAATTCATGTGCGATAAAATTAAATGATATAACAAATAAATTTGTTCATCATTAATTTTTTCTACTGCTCTTGCCAACTTAGCATCAACACCTTGTTCAGCAGCAAAAGCAACAAAAGCCTTGTTATCTCTTGGGAAACAAGGTCCACCATAACCCACTCCCCCCTTTAAATAATATGGCGCAATCCTTCTGTCTGCACCTAATGCCTCCGTCACATTGTCGATGTTAGCATTCGGTATTGCTTGACAAATATTACTGAGACTATTCACAAAACTAATCTTCATTGTAATATAAGCATTCAAACTTAACTTCGCAATTTCAGCACTGACAAGTGACATACGTGAAATTTTTGGCTCATTATCACATGTTTTCTTATAAATAAACTCTAACGTATCTCCAACAGAAGGCGCACTTTCTCCAATCAATATCATGTCCGGATTAAGAAAATCCCGAATCACACTACCCAAAGCAATAAACTCAGGGTTATAAGCCACACCGAAACCTTCATTTAATTTTCTGCCAGAATATTTTTCGATAAGCGGAATTAAATCTTTTTCTATACTCTTGGGAGAAACGGTAGAAGTAATAACAAATAAGTGATATTTCTTGCTGCTTTCTGACAACAATGATGCAAGCTTGGTTAATGCTTCACGCAAATATCGAGTGGAAAAATGTCCGTCAGTTTGACTAGGAGTGGGCACTATTAAAAAACTCACATCAGTTTTTTTAATCGCCTCTGCAAAATCAAGTGTCGCCGTAAGTTTTGATTTTGTTTTTTGAATTGTTTCAGAAAGCATGGGCTCCCAAACAGGCGCATGCCCTGCATTGATTGCTTTAACGCTCTCTGGATTAACATCAATGCCAATGACATCAAATCCCCTTAAAGCAAAACATGCCGCTGTACAAGCACCCAACTTTCCAAGGCCTATCACAGACAAATTATATGACATTAAATTTTATCATCCCTGCTGTCCTTCAAAATTTAAATAAAGAAGAGGTGTCATAAAAAAATATAGAAGTACAATCCGGTAGCATAACACCAGGCGCATGCCCAAAAAAATCAACCTTTTTTAAGTCTCTGTTTTTAAGTCCACGCTCAAAATCAAAATGGCCTGAATTATCGCAAATAATGACACCGTTTTCAGACACAAGCTCCGCTGCAAGATAGGCTAATTCTTCTCGATAAAACATACTATCAATAATAATAATATCAAATTTCGAAAATCCTTTTTCATTTAATAATTCAGATGCTTTTTTAAGATATTGCGAAGCATCGCTTTCATTAACAAGAAATGCAGATACATTTTCAAGTGCTTTCGATTTAATTTTTAAATACCAATCTCTCTCTGATTCAATAGTTACAACTTGTTTTGCGCGCGCAGCCCACCAATAGGTAGATTGTCCGCCGCCAAACTCCAAAATTAGTTTCCCTTGAAAAGAACATGTTGAAAGAA
>MGYM01000041.1:5424-5585 GCA_001801745.1 Gammaproteobacteria bacterium RIFCSPLOWO2_02_FULL_38_11 | reverse complement strand
ACGCAGGTAAGTATGTTTTTATTGGAAAAAATATTTTATGAAAGAGAGTATTTTTTGGCATATGAGGTTGTAATAGTTCAACTTAATCTGACACACCTAAATCATCCTGCAGCATTGTCAGTTAACTTGCTAGATGAATTGCTTAGACTACCATGATATTT
>MGYM01000041.1:1095-5416 GCA_001801745.1 Gammaproteobacteria bacterium RIFCSPLOWO2_02_FULL_38_11 | reverse complement strand
CAACAAATTTTGCATCTAAAAAAATTTGAAAAGAATTCTCCCATAATAACACTTTCTATTATTGTTGAATAAGCTCGTTATCCAGCATTAAAATTGCTTAACAAGCCTTCGCAATAAGATCGAAAATTTTCCTTTGAATACACTTTCACTTGATTTGAAAGTTCAAAAGAAAATGCAGCCTTTGAATATAAAAAAGAATGAAGCGTTTCATAAAGTATTTCTACATCATCAGGATCAATCAAGACACCCAGCTTCCCCTCTTGCAATGCATCTACACTGCCATCTCGGTTTCCTGCAATAACAGGTAACCCACTTGCTAATGCTTCCAAAAACACAATACCAAATCCTTCACCTTGACTTGGCATCACAAACAAATCAGCTGTTTGATAAAATGAAGGCAACTCATTATTTGGAACAGAAGCAAAAATAACATTTTCCTCCATTCCCATTTGAAATACTTTCTCCTCTAACGCTGAACGATAATCACCTTCACCAACAATGATGTAAATTAGATTTGGAAATATTTGTCTTAAACGTGCAACTGCAGCAATTACTTTTTCATGTCCTTTATAACGCCCTGTCTTTAACAAACAAGCTACCGTGAGTAAAACATATTTACCTTCAAGGCAATATTTTTCTAATAATTTTTTATCTTTGATACCTGGTTTATATCGCTCATCATACGTGTTGGGTAACACTTTCACATATTCTGTATCAATTGACGCCCAGGAACATAATTCTCTTCGCGTATAACGACTTGCGCAAGTGACCAAGGTCATGTACTTTAATATTTTTTTTATTAACCATCCTCTAGTATTAGACTCTTCAATCCCATGCACATGTAACCATATGGGCGCTTTTTTGATAATCAAAGCAATACTCGTCAATAGAAGTAGGCGCATATGTCCACAAAAAACAAGGTTGATTTCTTTTTTTTTAAGAAGAAAAAATAAAAAATAAAAAGCAAGGCCCCATTTTGATGAACTATTTGAAATAAATGTTATTTTTTCATTAGTATATTTTTTCTTTTTACTATCTCTTGAAATGATATATATTTTATTGACTTGTTCAGAGCATGCCAAACTTTCAAAAAAATCATTATTGAATCTTGAAATACCTCCCTCAATACAAACACTTGAAACCAAAGCAAGAATATTGAATTTAGCGTGTTTGTTCATAAAGTTTGGCATCAACTAAAAACCTAAACCAAAAACAACGTAAGGTATGAAAAATCAAACCCTGCTTTCCATCTAAAAAACCTCTTCTTAAAATATAAACATAAAACCAAAATAAAAATGCACGAAGAAACAAAGGTGCTCTTTGATAAAGCCTTTTCCTTAAAAAACGCTTTCTTTCAATGGGGTTACCAAATAATGAGGGATTAACTTGCCCGGTGATTGAAATTTCTTTTTGAGATAAAGCCTTGACCTCCATCTCTGACCAACGCACGTGACGCGTCGTCCAAGTTGATAAATCAGAGCCGATCACATCAATATAATCATGCTGTAATTTTCCAATCTCTCCGTCTACAATAAAATGCTGATCATATTCTCGAGACTCACAACGCCCTCGCCCCGTTTTAAATAATCTCAAATGATAAGAAGGGTATTGCCCACCATGCTTAATCCAACGCCCCATAAATACCGTTCTTTTACGTAACATATAACCAACGACAGAAGACAGCGCCTGTTGCGTAATTTGATTTATTTCTTCTACCAAGCTCGGCGTTAACCGCTCGTCTGCATCCAAACAAAGTATCCAAGGCATTTGAATATTTAAATTTTCAAAAGACCAATTTCGCTGTATCGCATAATTCTCAAAAGGATGCGATACAATCTCACAACACCTTTCAGTCGCAATCTTTATAGTTTTATCCGTACTATAAGAATCCACCACTATTATTTTCGCATTTAATCCTGACAGACTATCTAAACAAGCGGGAAGATTGAATTCTTCGTTATACGTAAGAATAATCACCGAAATCATTTTTTCCATGTTCACCTAAAACCTGTTGGTACATATTTAAAAGATTCTTCCCTAATACATCTATTGTTAATTGTTCTTGCGCTAATTTCAAAGCATTGTTACTGCAATTTTCCCAAATCGCTTGATAACTTAACATCTCAATGGCTTCTGTTAATTGTTTTACATTATTAACTTCAACCACACAACCTGCATCATAAATTTTAACATTACGCGCAAGTCCCACTTGATCAGTTAAAACAACGGGCATCCCTGAAGCTAAACTCTCTGCAGCAGCAACAGCAAAATTTTCTTGAAAAGAAGGCAATACAAAAACATGATGATCTTGGATTAATTTATTTTTTTCTTCTCCTTGCACAAATCCCACAAAACGGACAATGGACTGAATCCCCAACTCATTTGTTAACCGCATTAGTTCAGAAAAATAACCTGCCTCAGCTTCGCCCGCAATCGTTAAACTTATCTTTTTATTATTCTTAAATAAATTAAAAACAGCTTTTAATAATAGTTCGATTCCTTTTTTAGGGTGTAATCTTCCTAAAAATAAAATCTTCATTTCTTCAGAAAAAAAACGTTGAACTGGCTTAATATCATGAACAGCATGAGGAATTAAAAAAACATTTTTTTCTATATTTAATATCTCTAATGATTTTTTTTCAATTTCTGAGGTTACATGGACAGCAGATGCACGCATTATATTTTTCTTTTCTAAGAGTCGATAATAAATATTTTTTTTAAAAGCTTTTTGTTTTAAACACCAGGGATCAAGAATCCCAGCCGGTCTTATAATATAAGGAATTTTATTTTTCCTTGCCAATAAACCCGCAGGCAAACTCGGGTAACAAAAAACAGCATGACTATGCACAAGATCATATTCAGAGATGTGTTGATTTAACCAAGTCGTCAATCCCCAAGAAAATTTCCATTCAGACAATCGTCGTCGAAAAAAATAATACCCCACTTTTTCTTCTTCAATACGAAAGTTAAGTGGTTTAACTAAATTTTTTTTTCCATTTGCATTCGTCGTAACAACATCAACATCAATACCTTGTCGTATTAAACCTTTTACGATTGCGCGCATTGCAATGCTGGGGCCACCATAAGATGCGCCTAATGCAGGGATGACATGCAACACTTTCACGCGATTGTTTTTAAAAGATATTTTGCAAAATAACGGGAATTCACAGGGTAACCCTCTTCCAGCTCTTCTTCTAATTTCAATTGCCGAATCCATCTTTCAAGCGGAATGACAAAACCTGATTTTTTCCTATTTTTTATCTTCTGAGGTAATTCTAAAAGCGGTACTTTTTCTAAAAAATCTTTCTTTACACTTTGAGTATTTCTCGATAACAACGGGGCTAATTGCTTCACCAAACTACTATCAACCAAAGGCGTTCTTACTTCAACAGAATGTGCCATGCTCGACCAATCGGTATCTCGCAATAATTGATTTCGCATATACAAAGAACTTTCTAAAACACTGACTTTACTGAAATTATTTTTTGGCATCGGATTTAAACGAGACTGAATATGTTTGAAAAGTTGTAATCGCTCTAAGCCCATCTTAACAAATTCAATATCCAATAATTTTTTTAATTCTGACGACAAAAACAAGCCACGCTGCAATAAATAAGCGCCTTTATAACTGCCCGTTTTATTAAAAATTGCTTTTGTTTTTGGATGAACCTGCAATCCAAGCAACATCAGCATTTCCATACATTTTTGAAAGCTTATATTTAAAAAGGGGATACGCGAAAACAATCCTAACGATCGCACATAGTAAGGAATTTTTTGGAAAGAACTATAACCACGTAACAATTCATCCCCGCCCACACCCGACAAAGCCACTTTCAACCCCGCCTCATGCGCTGCTTTACTTACAAACCAAGTGTTAATTCCGTCGATGCTCGGTTGATCCATATTTTCTAAAATCAATGGCCAATCTTGTTTGAATTCTTCAAATGTCACAACGCGCGTCGTATGGCTCGTCTGGTAATGACGTGCAATTTCTTCTGCAAGAAGTGATTCATCTTCCTGTGATCCTTCAAACTCTCTAAACGAGAGGGTGATCGTTTTTATATTTCCATGCCCCATATCTTTTGCCAAACCCGCCAATGTGGCCGAGTCTAATCCAGCAGAAAGAAATAATCCCACCGGCACATCGGACACTAAATGTGAGCGCATACTTTCTTGCAAACACGCTCTCATTAAATTTTTATTTTCTTCTGGTGAGGATGTATAAGCATTTTCTTCCGCATCACAATATACTTTTGCAAGCGAAAAATATTGAACTGGTTTTTTCAAACCATATTCATTTATCCAACAAAAACTACCTGCG
>MGYM01000041.1:0-1000 GCA_001801745.1 Gammaproteobacteria bacterium RIFCSPLOWO2_02_FULL_38_11 | reverse complement strand
GCATGCAAGGCTTTCACTTGTGAGGCAATCCGCACTGTCCAGCCATCATCGGAATAATATAAAGGTTTAATACCATAGGGATCGCGCGCTAAAAACAAAGCTTTTTTTCGTCCATCCCAAATGGCAAAAGCAAACATGCCACGCAAATCTTGCAGCATATTTTCACCTTTCTCCAAATACAACTGGAGCAATACTTCCGTATCTGAATTTGTCTGAAACCGATACCCCTTTTTTTCTAATTCAGACTTTAGAAACAAATAATTATAAATTTCACCATTGAAAGTAATTACCACACCCTCTTTCACCATGGGTTGATTGGCTTCTTCTGATAGATCAATAATGCTTAGTCGGCGGTGCGCCAAACCCACGCGATTATTTTCAGAAAACCACGCGCCTTGCGCATCAGGTCCGCGGTTTTTCATATAATTATTTATCTTAAAAATTTCTTCTCTATCAACAGGAAGCGCCGCGTAATGGTAAGAAAAGATAGCGCTTATGCCACACATGGTGTCTTCGTCCTAAAATAGTTTGACATGAGATCTCCCAATTTCTCGATCTCAGTTTGCATTTGAATATGATGATTCCCAATAAACAAACCGCTCTCATGCAAATAATCACTATTCAAATGCGCGCCAACAATACGGTGCTGAAGGTAAGGCAACACTTCACTACGTAAAAAATTACCAGAAACAATCGGTCGACAATCAATATTGTTTTCTAATAAGAAATTTATAAAATTTTCTCTATCTGGTTTTCTGTTTTTTAGAAATAAACCGAAGCCAAACCACGCGCTACTACCCTCAAAACTTTCTTTTTGCAGTTGAAGACCCTCGCAATTTAAAATTTTTTCTCTAAATAAAGCAGCATTACTACGCCGAGCATGCAGAAAAGAATCCAACTTTTTTAATTGCTCTATCCCTACTGCTCCTGAAATCTCAAGAGGCCTTAGGTTATAACCAGGTAAAATAAAACGAAAGTTTTCATAAAATCCATTTTTATT
>MGYM01000040.1 GCA_001801745.1 Gammaproteobacteria bacterium RIFCSPLOWO2_02_FULL_38_11 | reverse complement strand
AACCCACAATACGGCCCTTCGCATCCAAAACCTCACCATTGGGACCCACACGTCCTAGGACCTTGCCATCCGGACCATAAACAAGATCCCCTTCTTTTATTTGTGAAGCTTGGCCTATCACTTCACCTTTCGCATTTCTTACCAATCCATCTGCTCCTACATAACCAATTACTTGCCCTTGTGCATTTAAAACTTCACCATTTGGCCCTATTCTCCCAATGGGCTTCCCATCCGCACCATAAACAATATCTCCTTCTTCAAAAGCAGATTGATTTGCATTCGTCGCTTGAACCACACCACCCGGCCCTAAAGTCGCAATGACCTGACAAGCAGAGGAATAAAGAGGTGTACCTGGCGCTACACAACCTTGTGTGTTGCCCGCATTGGCTTGTTGAAAACCTTGCGCACCCAAAGTAGAAGAACTAATGAGTGTGGGAATGGCGCTCTTGCCTGTTTTACTGGCCTCCTTAGCTTGCATTTGATTTTGTTGTTGTTGCAATCGGGCATACTCTGCTGATTCAGGCGTATCAAATCCACCCGGAATAGACTGAATGTTCGGTGCATTCCCTACAGCAGAACCTCCTGGTGCACCACTTTTTTTTGACGAACCAGATAATTTTAAAAAACCAAATATAATGCCTACCACCAACAATAAAATAGTAAATATCAAGATAGTCCGCGTTCGACTATCGCTCATCATTGTCTTAATATTTTTTAGCGCATTAGGCATGACTTAGAATCCTTCTATCCGTAATTGAATCGGTTTTCCATGAAAAGAAGCTAATATCATCGGTGTTTTTTGAAATTCATACGCATTCATTCCGTCAGGACTTGACATAATCGATGTCCAAGCAGGTGATAACACCGTTAAACGCGTACGCAGAAAAAGTTTATCCTGCGCTAACCATGCTTGCGCCTCCCCTCCTGCGACTACCATGTTTTTTGCATTACGCGGGGGCACACCATCTAACACACCTAACAATTCAGGATTTACGATCGTAGGCAAGCCATCTCCTAGGAGTATTTTTGCATTAGGCCCTAATCCTTGAATTCTCAAATCCACACGGTAATCCACTACGCGCTGCCCAGGAATTAATGTCAACATCACCGGTGTAGATAATCCTTTTAGGCGAACCGCTAAATTGCCATACGTATATAAACTCATCGATTGAATCATGAGTGTGTTATCCGTGTGATTCCATTGAATATTAAACGCAGCAGGGTTTCCAATGTCATAAGCTTCAAGCGGCCATGGCGCACCTGTTGAATCCACAAATACTAAAGAAGAAACGAAACCTTGCGCTAAACGCACCACAGGCGGTGTTGAACCCGGTGCAATACTCACAACTTGCGAGGTTACTGTGGGCTTGGGAGGTACGCCCGGTGGCGCCGCTGCCGCTGCTTGTGAAGCATAATAAACTTGTTTTAATTGATGAATTTGTTCACCAGTCATAGGAAATGTTGATGTAATCACATCATTAAACGCTGCCTCATTCATGATTTGTGCAGCTTGTGGCAAAGGATTAATTCGATTAGCTGCCCCCGTATAAGGCGCTGCAAATATCGTTGGAGGTTGTGTTTGCACAAGATTATCATTTACAGGTGCCGCATCACTTGCCGAGGAAACATCATTAGGCGATAACGCCGCTTGAGCCACCACTGCTGTCTGATTTTGATTATTTAAAAATGCTGTCGAAGAAGAATTATCAACTTGTGACGACGAAGCTTGTGTATTTTGAAGGACGACACGCGGCCCATTGCTATTACTCACATTGGCCGTCGTTTGTAATTGCTGCATTTGTTGAAGTTGTTGTCCTTCATCACCCAAACCAAAACCCATTGATGCGTCTGCAAACGCAAGCATAGAAAAAGAAAAAGTGATGAAACTTAAAAAAAATTTTTTTATCATGAATTTTTTAGCTCATTAAGAAAATATACTTTAAGTATTTGTACTTGAGACAACAAACTGTGAAATACCGACACCACGCGCAGAATTAAGTGTTGACACGCGCGTAACCAACATCGTCACTAACACATTTTGTTGTGCCACCTGGCTTGCACTTTGATAGGTAATAACCATAGGAAGCTGCACACGCCATGCATAAACACCATTTAGTTCACCTTGCTGCAAGACCACAGGTGCCGCCGTTGCCGTAGAAGAAACCACTAGTTTTTTAGTTAACACTGCACTCAAATTGTTTGAACTCGTGAGCGCATTCAGAAAATCTCGCCAACCTGCCGATGTAAAATAATCAGAAGCCGTTTGTAAGGCTTGCCTATAATTCACAAAATCATAAGTAAATGCAGCCGTCGCCGCTTGATTTGCCCATAATAATAATGCTGACGTCGGCATATTGGGTTGACTCAAAGGGATAAGCGGAATAATCCGCCCATCAATCGATGTTGCAAAATACTTAGGCGGCGGCGGATGTGTCACAACATAAGTCAACACACTCGACAACATAATAATAATCAGAATTGCAACCAATAAAGCAATCATCACTTTACGATGATTATCTCGATAAAAATCATTTCGCAATCGTACTGCTTCAATCGCATCTTCTGCCATGAGTAGTCTCTATCGTACATTCATTTCAACATCGTAAAATTATTTTATTAAAGAAACCGATGTTTTATTGGGTGAGTTCAATGATGTTAGTTTTACAATTTCTCCTGCTGTTGTACTTGCATAAAACAAAGGCAGGGCTTGATATAGCACATTATAAAAAATCACTGCAATTAATAGGACGATCAACATTAATAAAAAAATTAATTGTTTAATCCCCCGGCGATAAGCATCCCTGTAAAAATGCATGTGAGATTTTATTTCTTCTAATTTCCTGTCAATCATGCATCATCCATCTTCAAAAAAAGCAAACAGCAACTTGAAACTATAACGTACCTCTTTTAAAAAGTTAACTGTTAAAAATCATCATCATGAGAAATGCGACAAAAAGTAATCTCAATGCGTCTATTTTGCGCGCGCCCTTCGCTGGTTTGGTTATGAGAAATAGGCGAGTCTCTTCCACAACCTTCAGGATAAATCATTCTTGCATCAATACCACGACGCCATAAATAATTTGCAACAGCTGCCGCTTGTTCACGCGTCAATGCCAAGGCTCGCGTTTGACAAATTGTGTCGTCAGAATACCCCGCCACACGCACACTCGTCTTAGGAATACCTCGGATAAAAAGCACTAGCTTATCTAATACAGGATAATAATTTGCATTTAAGTGCGAAGAATTTTTATAAAAATAATTATCTGTCGGTACAATAATTCTTACCTCATCTCCCACCATAACCACTTGGATACCCTGGGATGCAAGCTGGCCTTCCACGGTCTGAGCACGCTCAACTTTATTGCCTACTACTGCGCCCAAGGCACCACCCATCGCACCGCCAATCAAAGTCCCTGTCGCAGGATTAGATAAAGAACCTAAGGCAGCCCCCCCCACCACACCAATCGCAGCACCTTGCGCTGTAGGACTGGGCATGGGGTAATTCAAATTCATGTTTGAGCCCGTGCACGCCGAAAGAAAAAAAGAAAAAATAATTATCCACCCTCTGTTTTCTTGAATCATAATCACCTTCGTCTTTCTAACAAACGCGTCTTACTCTATCATCAAATATTTCCAGCCCAAAACAAAATGTATGACTGAATATAAAAAACCCAAGAAAATAAAAACGCCCCCTCTTTTTTATTTTTTAAAAAAAGCGAATTCCACACGCCCACAATTACAAATCGATTTGATAAAAGACGTAGGAAACATCGTTAAATTAAGCCATTTTCTACCCACACTCGCTATCTACCACCCCGACTATGCCAAACACATTTTACTGACAAATCAACAAAACTATATAAAATCCGATGTGAATTTCCGTGCGCTAGCTGACATCATCGGCCAAGGTATTGTGACAAACAATGGAAAAAAATGGAAAAGCCAACGCGACAATCTAGCCCCCCTTTTTCAACCTCGCGTCATCACAAATCAACTGCCCACGCTTGTACATCATATAAAAGAAATGGCCATACGCTGGCAACACTTCGCAAATAACAAAAAAAAAATTAACCTAACCGATGAAATAATGAAACTACTTTTGAAAACAGCCATGAAAAATTTTATGAACGAGGAGATTAATGATAAAAACTCAGATGACATCATCCTCTTAAGCAAAATGATGAATGTGTACGTAGGAAAATTCCATTATCTTTTTAAATTTCTCCCTCTTCCTTCACATTATAAATTAAGAAAAATTAAAAAAAATATTGATGCCTACTTACTTTCAATTATCCATAAAAGAAAACAACAAACCTCTTGGCCAGAAGATTTACTTACACAATTATTAAAAATGAAAGATGAAGACCAAAAAGAATTGACTCAAACAGACTTACTCGCAGAACTCACGACACTTTTAATTGCAAGTATCGAAAGCCTTTCACACACACTGTCCTGGGCATGGTATTACCTTCTACATCACCCTCAGGTATTTGAAAAAATAAAAAATGAAATAAAAGAAAATTATAATCTACAACATTTTAACAGTGAATTTGAGCTCCCTTACACAAAAGCTATGATTGAAGAAACCTTGAGAATCAGCACACCAGCATGGATACTCACACGACGCGCACTCAAAGAAGATTACATAGATGGTTACACTATTCCTGCCAATACCAATCTTTTTATTTATATCTATGCTTTACATCATCATCCTGATTTTTGGGAAACACCTGAAAAATTTATACCAGAACGTTTTTTAGATGAAAATAGAAAAAAAATAATTCGCCACAGTTATATCCCTTTTGGGATCGGACCACGCAATTGCATCGCGGGTTACACTGCCATTAAACAAGCTCAAGTCATCTTGGCGGAATTATTAACTCGTTTTAATTATAAATTTGATCCCAGTCAGAGAATTGAATCGCAAGTGCTGGTTACACGCGGCATAAAAAAAGGTTTGTGGGTTTCAATAACATCCTAAACAATTACCAAAAAGACTACCGCTTTGATTTTGTAATCAAAGCGGCAGTTTTATAAATTAACACACTCATGACAAGAATCTTAAGTGCCTATCGGCTTGAGTATGGAGTAGCAGCTGATGATGATGCGCCATTAGCTGGAGGTTGTTGTGCCTCTTCTAGCACATGCTCGGGCATCTCTCGGCCATGATTTAAAGAACTACCCCTTGGAGGACTATTCTTCCTAGAGCTAGAAGGAGAACTTTTACCTGAAGAAGATGTACCACCAGCAGTTCTCTTCTGTCTGGCTGCTGCTTCTTGTTGAATACGGACATACTGGGAAGAATAAGGAAACCGCGGGTCAGAGGAAGAAACACTTTCTTGTGAAAGCACAGCAGCAGCAGCCGCACCAATAGCCGTAGGCACCGCCTTCATAGCCGCCTCTTTTTCATCTTCTGTCGGCGATTTTGTTGCTTGCAACACAGCAGAAGCCGTCAAAGCTCCCGTCGCAATCGTGGCAGACCAAATCGATATCGCTGAAATCAAAGAAACTGTTGCTAGAGGCATAAAGTTCTGAACAATCGGCGTTAATAATCCAAAAAATTCAGGAAGAATGGTAGGCATGGAGGCAATACCTTCTACGGCATCTACCGCTGCACCCAAACCCGCTACCTTTGCAATCAAACCAATGGCCATCGGCACACAAAAAATAAGCGCAACAGTGATCATCGCGATCGATAAAGCAAAGCGTCCCAGCGCAAAGAGTACCCCTAAAGCTTTATGCTCTTCATTGGGCCCTGCACCCAATCGATATGCATCAACCGCACCGGAAATAGGAGACAATAAGGTTCTTCCAAAAAACCGAATAAGCCGAACTATCCCTTCAAGCATCATAGTAACAAGAGAGAGAGCTCGCGCTAAATAAGAAAAAACGCCTTCATTCTCGTTCGCATACGCATCAAGATCATGACGTAATTGTTTTAAACCCCGCGAAAGAACATAAGGCAAAAATTCAAGAAAAAATTTCGCAAGATTTTTTAGAGGAATTAATACAAGCCCTCCAGCAATCAGTGAAAAAACAGAAAGTGCAATTCTCCATTTGCTCTCACTTAAATTAATATCGCACACTGCCATTAAAAATTTAGCAAATTTTCCTTCTTCTTTAAAACGTTTTTTTCTTATAATCTTAGCTACATTTTCCGGGCTTTCGTTTTCGTCACCATCATAGTCGTAAATTTTAGAATAACCATCAAAAAAAGTAGTCATCCAACCCTTAGAAAAAATATCACCCGCTGTTCTTTTTTTTGGTTCTAACTTGGATTTTTCCGTCCTCCTTCTCTTCGAAGTATAAAAATCTGTTTCGTTCATTGTAATTGTACTTGCTGACGCAGACCTAGCCATAATTCTTGCTCCTCATATTATTAATTAATTATTAAAATCAAAATCCTAAAACCAAGGACATCATACGTTCTTTTTTTGAAAAAACAACCCGTCTTCGTTTCATAATTATAAAAATTATAATAAATTTTGATAATCTTTCGCGACACGCTGTAAATTCAATTTATTTAAAAACAAGGAGTAACACATCCATGCACTCAAGGCCGCAAGATCAGTAAACTGTGGAGGAACGAACTTGGGATAAACTAAAATACCTTCGTGCACAAGACCTGAAAGCACGCGCAAATCTTCTAAGGTGGTCTTACCACAAAAAAGTAATCTGACTAACTCCGGGTTGCCTTGCCCAATGCTCAGGCGAATATAATTGTAAATTAAAATAAATCCTTTCGTGTACACCAAATCTTTTGTGAAAGGCGAGCCATTGGGCGTACTACCCCTGAAAACACGTACCGCACAACTGTAACTAAAGTCTTCACTTAAGCCTTGCTCTCTAAAAAAATTAAATACTTCAATAAAATCAGCACCTTCTTCTGCCATATGTATGGCTCTGATGCGATTGGTTAAGCGCTTCACACGGTCAGGATAAGACGCAAATGTAAAAATTTCCATGATAGTCGCCAAACCCTCTTGCGTTACTGTGGAAGAAGGGGGGCCCTTACTCAAAAACGTGCATACCGGTTGCTCTGCTCCATTTAACGTTGTCCCAACATGCACCCAACCTTCATGCACTTCTAATAATCGCAAATCACGCTCACTGAACATCGCTCCCTTTTTTATTTTTATGATATCTGCGCCCGCTGAAGCATCAGCCACAATACCATCGGCTAAAATCACTTTCGGCAAAGTCGCAGCGCCTTGAAAATAACGATTTAGTTTTTCTTGCATCATACTCACTGCTTCTTCGCTCGTATAAATTTTTTCGTCATAACTGTGCTTGGGTAAATCTTTTAAATTGACCAAGGCTTCTGAAATCATATTCGCTAAATCATTTAAACTGGGTTGGCCTGCATACAATGCATCAATAGAACTACCGTATAATTCTTTGGAGATCCTTCCAAACTCTGACGTGCCTCGACCCATGATCATGTGAATCACCTCACGGTATTCACGGCACATACGCTGCAAAATTTCTCCCACACTATTGTATTGACCCAAACGACGACGAATTTCTTGCTCTAAATCAAAAAATTCTGAAATTTTAGCTTGTGGATCAAAACTTAAATTGATTGTTTTATAATATTCATCATTTACAGGCGGGAGTTTTTTAAATTTATGTTCAAAAAAATTTTTTTTAATTTCATCATTCCATTTGATACTGTCTAAGAAACGCAAAGGTTTTTGAATATTGATAAATATCTCTGATAGCTCTCTAATAATCTGTTTATACTTTTCTTTTTCCGTCGATCCTTGTGTTTTCATCGCTGCTATACTCCCTGTAAAAGGCAATTTTTAGAGATGCCCGAAAATCTCATTAAAACAAATGCTCTTCATCATCGTCTTCTGCAATATCATCTTCTTCCACATCTTCTTGGTTTTCTTCTCGAAGCGGCGCCATCACTTTGGGCGCTTTATTTTCTAGAAAATATTCAATGACAGCATCGTTTTGATTAGGCCTGGCTTTTAATCCTGTTTTAGGATCAATTAACACAGCAACAATGTTAGGCGGTTGAGGCAAATGAAGACTCGGTTTACCCTGCAAAGCTTTCGCCATGAAACTATTCCACAAAGGTAATGCTGCTTGCGCAGCATATTCACCTAAAGAACGTGGCTGATCAAAACCCACCCATGCCACCGCCACCACATCACCACCAAACCCTGCAAACCAAGCATCTCGCTTCTCGTTGGTCGTCCCTGTTTTTCCTGCTAAATCACTGCGATTTAAAACCAATGCCCCACGCCCTGTTCCACGGCGCACCACATCTTGTAATACCGACGTCATCATGAATGCATTTTCAGAAGTAATAATTTGCGGAGCATAGCTTTCAGATAATGTTCGCGGCACTTTATCATTCATACACACAAGACAAGCTATCTTAGGGCGTGCCTGATAAAGCACTTGACCTCTGTCATCATTGATGTGATCCACTAAGTAAGGCGTGACCCGATAACCACCATTGGCAAATACAGCATAACCTGTCACTAATTCCAAAGGTGTCACAGAGGCTGTTCCCAAAGCCAACGATAGTCCATAAGGCATTTTCTTTAAATCAAATCCAAAGCGGGAGATATAGTCAATCGCATAAGAAACCCCGGTGCCTGCTAACACGCGAATGGAAACTAAATTTCGTGAACGCACCAACGCTTCACGCATTCGCATCGGCCCTAAAAATCCACCTTTGTCATTTTGCGGACGCCAAGGATGATCCATAGAAGGATCGTACATAACAATCGCTGAATCATTAAAAATACTGGCAAAGGTATAGCCTCGTGATAAGGCAGCAGAATAAATAAAAGGTTTGAAGCTTGATCCCGGCTGCCTTTCACCCTGGATGACACGATTAAAATTTCCACCTGAATAACCAAATCCACCGACCAAGGCCGTCACCGCACCATTGATCGGATTCAATGCCACTAAAGCAGCTTGCACTTGCGGCACTTGAGAAAAATCCCAACCGCCTCCCGCGATCGGTAACACACGGATCACATCCCCTGCTTTTAACCAAGTTCTTAAATCATCTGTATCGCGCTTAGCCCAACGTGTTTTTTCAATAGGCAGTGTAATGATGTCACCCTCTTGCAACAACGCCATGAGTTTTTTAGGTTTAATATCAATGATCGCCGCTGCTTTAATACCTGCGACAGAATGAAACTCTTGAAGTTTATCGCGCCAAGCCGTCAAACTACTTTTTCCAGGATCCCCTAAATTTGCTTCAACACCTCTATAACCATGACGACGATCATAGGCAATCAAGGCTTGCCTTAATGCTTGATTGGCTGCAAATTGTTGTTTACTGTCAATCGTTGTATAAACACGAAATCCTTTGGTGTATGCCTCATTCCCATATTGCGCCACCATCGTGTTTCTCACCATCTCAGCAACATAGGGCGCACCAACATCAATTTTCGTGCCATGATAAACCGCTGCAATCGGTGCTGACACCGCCTCTAAATAATTAGCCTTTGTGATATAACCCAGCTCTAACATACGCTGAAGCACATGGTTTCGGCGCTTTTTAGCCGCAGCGGGGTTTGCAATGGGATTAACGACCGAAGGCGCTTTAGGCAATCCTGCAATCATCGCTAATTGAGCAAGCGATAATTGTTTCAGGCCTAAGCCATAATATACTTGCGCTGCCGCAGAAACGCCGTAAGCACGATTGCCTAAATAAATTTTATTGAGATACAACGCCATTATCTGCTCTTTCGTCAACTCCTCATCAATTTTTCTTGCTAACAAAATTTCATTAATTTTACGTATAAATGTTTTTTCTCGTGTTAAATAAAAATTACGCGCCACTTGCATCGTTACCGTGCTACCGCCTTGCGATTTTTTTCTTGTTAAGACCAATTCGACCGCAGCACGCACAATACCATTTAAATCGACACCCCCGTGTTCAAAGAAATTTTGATCTTCTGTTGCAATCACAGCTTGTACTAATTTAGGAGGGATTTCATCGTATTCCACAGGGGTACTGCGAATCTCGCCGAACTCTTCAATTAATTTCCCATCATTAGTATAAATTCGCATAGGAACAGGCAAATTCGGATCTTTTAAATTACTTACATCAGGCAACTGCTCTTCTAAATAGTGGTAACACAAGCTGATGAACCCAAAACAACCCAATAAAAACAATAAAAAAAGAATAAAGATAGACTTTCGCAACCAATGCGATTTCTTACGAACCTGCGTTCTTATTTTGAAATTCTTCGGGGGTTGCCTGTTGCTTTTGGGCATAGATTGACTTAAGATTTCAACGGTTTATAAGAAACAAAACAGTCATTATAGTCGTAATAATACGAATTGAAAGCCACTATAACAACAAAAATGAAAAACATTAATTTATTCCCTCACTCGAAAGAAAAACCAAAAAAACAAGAAGAGAAAAAAAACCTTGTATTTTTCATTGCGCCAACACGCTTACTCATTTTTTTAATAACCCTGCTTATATTTTTCATTTTCCTTAGTTTCATCTTTTTAAAACCCTTGTTTTTTTATTTAAAAACAAATCTTCATGAAAAACCTGAATCATTGACCGAAAAAACAAACGCTTCTCTTTTATTAACGCATTACACAATGAAAGCGTACATGGAATATCACGGAAATCGATGGTGCATCATTGAAGATAAAAATCAAAAATCAAACTTATTTAAAGAAGGCGATAAACTTAATCAAATAGTGGTGGGCGTCATCATGCCCGATCATCTTATATTAATAGAACACGAACAAAAATACCGACTACCCTTAAAAGAATTATCTACCTTCCCAACACAAATCGACAATAGTTTAGCTGACATAACAACAACGGAGCAATAAAACACATGAGAAAAAAAACATTAAATTTACTGTTTGCCTTATTTGTTTTTCTCCCTCACCCACCTTGTCAAAGCGAAACAAAACAAGAACCTTCTACCTCAGATTTAATTACTTTAAATTTTCAACAAATTGAAACCAAAAAAATCCTTCAATATTTATCTTCGATTGCCCAAAAAAACATTATTTTAAGCGACAAAATTGAAGGAAGTATTACGATGCAGTTACATAACCTATCTTGGCAAGAAACTTTTAATTTAATTTTAAAAATCAAAAATTTAACACAACAAAACTTTGGCGACGTCATCTACGTCGCACCCACCTTAGAAATTGCTGCCCAGCAAAAACAAAGTTTTCTACTTCAACAGCAACAAATAGAATTGGCGCCATTAACTTCAATTTTAATAAAAATAAAATACGGGAAAGCCGCTGATTATGCGATCTTATTAAAAGAAAAAGGCAACACGCTGTTATCTTCTCGCGGCAATGTAAACACGGACTCCCGTACCAACACTTTATGGGTATCTGATCATCTGGAAAAAACAAATGAAATAAAAAAATTCATTGAAAAACTGGATAAACCTGTGAAACAAGTGTTAATTGAAGCGCGCATCATTAACGTGGACACAAACTATGAACGTGAACTTGGCATTCACTTCAATACCAAGGAAAACGAAACACCCATTGAAAAAACAACAAAAAATAAAAAAACAGATAATCCATCGTATAACCCACTGAATCAACTCCGTATTGATCTACCCATCAATACAATAAACTCGAGCAACCCCATTGCTTGCCTTGCGATTGCAAAATTAGGAAAAAATATTTTATTAGACCTTGAATTATCGGCCATGGAGAACAACCATTCAGGCGAAGTCATCTCTCACCCCAAACTCATTACCACCGATCAACAAACTGCCACTATTGAAGCTGGCGAAGAAATTCCTTATCAAGAAAGCGCAACGAAAAAAAGTACGCGTGTTGCATTTAAAAAAGCAGTATTAAGTTTGCAAGTCACACCTCAGATCACACCTCAAAACCAAATATTAATGAACATTAAAATCCATCAAGACAAGCGCGGACAAACAACCAACGACGTCCCTGCCATTGATATCCAACAAATCGAAACGCAGATACTTTCCTCCAATGGAGAAACACTGATTCTCGGTGGAATTTACGAACGAAGTAACCTAAATAATATTGAACGTATCCCCTTTTTTAGCCAAGTTCCTTTACTAGGGGATCTCTTGAGCCAACACCATCACCTTAATTCCAAAAAAGAGCTGATTATTTTTATCACTCCTCGCATTATTTCAAATTCACAAGAACAGGATGAGGCAAGAACAAAATTGAAAGAGATACTATAAATTGCTATCCTCCTAGAATTTCAAGAGGTAGTGATAAAAAAACATCGCATACAAACATGTAAATAGGGATGTAAATAGACCTCTTTCGAAACCTGTGTATTTTGCTTTAGTTCGAGGCGCATGGGTTTCGAGCAGCGGAGAAACCCATGCAACACGGAAATAAAGTAAAAGACGCAGGTTTCGAAAGAAGTCTAATGAAATTTACAATATAATTCCGACTCAACAGACGATGTTTTTCGTAAGTTCTATTTTCAAATGAAGACAAAACATATATAGAAAGGAGCGTATGGCATCTCAAAGTATTTTTCTCATTGGCCCTATGGGCGTAGGAAAAAGCACTATCGGTAAGCAATTAGCTAAAGAATTAAAGCTTGAATTTTTTGATTCTGATCAAGAAATTGAACGGCGCGCAGGCGCAGACATCCCCTGGATTTTTGATGTAGAAGGTGAAGCAGGATTTCGCTCAAGAGAAGAACGCGTCATAGACGAACTAACGATACATCCCAATATTGTGCTTGCCACAGGAGGTGGCGCGGTGGAATCTGCAAAAAACAGAGCAATACTTGCAGCACGCGGCATCGTCATTTACTTAAAAGCATCTGTTGAACAACAAATACAAAGAACAGCAAAAGGAAAAAACCGCCCGCTCCTTTTAACAGAGAATCCACAATCCATCATCAAAGAATTAGAAGTAAGACGCGGACCACTTTATGAGGAACTTGCAGACTGGACCATAGAAACAGATGGCAACAACATCAAAGCCACAGTCAATGAAATTGTCCGCCACATTAATAGTTGATGAGCCAGGTCTCCTCTACACGAATCCTTATAAATATGTTTTAATAGCGAAATTCTTTACATAACCACTAGCATTCATTTGAATATAAAAATTTTTGGAGAAAAAACGTGAATAATTCTACTGATTTTCATAATATTTTCATTGCAATCCCTGTTGAGAAAGAATTACAAGCTTATATTTATCAAATAATAAGTAATCTTTATTCTCATTATTCTTCACTGCGCTGGATCAACCATGAAAATTATCATGTTACCTTGCATTACTTAGGCTCTGTCAAGAAAAAACAATTAACACTCCTTGTCGAGCGAATAAAACCTATCATTGAAGCTTATTCTTCATTTTCATTAAAACTTGAAACTGCCACACCTTTTCCTTCACAACACAAACCTCATTCTTTAGTTGTTTCTGTCAAACTTTCTTTCCTTTTAAACAGTTTATATGAAACATTTAAAAAAGAGATTGAAGAATGCGGCATCGATTTACCTCCCCACACTTACAATCCGCACATCACCCTAGCACAGCTGAAAAAGAATGGATGGATAGGAAATACCAAACGCCTCCCTCATCCTTTTAAAATTCCAGTACAAAGCATTGATATCTTACAAAGCTTAACAGAGGAAGAACCCTCTCAATTTCGAAAACTTGCAAGTTTTGAATTAAGCTATCATAAAATAGAAGCTTAAGAGCCGCTCTAAAAATTGCCTTTTGCGTTATAACTTTTTTGTATTATTTTTAAAATGCTCATTTACGCGCATGTAAACTACGCTTTTAAAAATTCTCGCAACAAAGAAATAAAGTAAAAAGATATTTTTCATGATTGTACAATGATTTTTTTCCCTTTCAACACAAGCCCTTTTTCATTAATTTCTATACAATGGTTGCCGACCTTAATATTTGTTTGCTCTTGACATTCTAAATTAATTTTTCCTTTACTTACCAATACTTCAAAATTTCCATTTTTAATTTCACAATGTTCATTTGAGTGGATGACACGTTTAAAATCTTTTTGCGCATACAAAAAAATTTCTTCTTTACCTGCCTGATCTTCAAAACTCAACTCATTTCCCGCAGCCCCCGCCTCTTGAGATACAGTACGTGTCTTAATACCATTTCGACACGACATGCCACCAGAATCAAAAAGTGGTTTTCCAACAGGATCAGATAAACAAGCTGTAATGATCGGTCTATCAGGATCTCCATGAATAAACTGCACAATCACTTCATCACCTGCTCGCGGCAAAAACTGCATACCAAATTGTTTGCCTGCCCAAGGTTGGGCCACACGTAACCAACACGAATTTGACTTCATTTTCTCATTGTATTTACCCCAATGAAACTGAACCTTCACTTGTCCTTTGTTATTAACATAAAGTCCGCCACTTTCACCCATCACAATCGCTGTTTCAATACCCAATGCTTTCGGACGTGGCGTTTTTACAGAAGGTTTGAAATATTTTTCTGCGGACACACAAGAAAATTGAACTCGACGTTGCTGCCTACCATGAGAATAATAACTTCCATCACATACATCATATTTAACTTCTTTCAAATAATAGTTTTTCCCATGATGTTGAAACTGAAATCCTGGTGAAAAAAAAATATTTTCCGAACTACCCTGAAAATAAGTCTCATCTGCTTCTTCTGCCATTTTATGTAATTTAATTTTTACTTCCCCTTCTGCTTCAGAAATCATTTTACCAGGATAATGGTGTATCGCATCTCCCCACTCATCCGTATTGCTAGAACATAAAATTTCTCTTGAATAACAAGGCTGGTAATCACTAAGAACAAAATTCTTAGAGCGAAAAGTTGATTTATGCCTTGAAAACACAAGCTCTTCTGCTGAAACATATTCTAAATAATGAGTATGATCGGTAAAAATAATTTTATGTTCTGTTTTATGATGCGCATAAAAATAAAAAATTCCCTCTTCCTCCATCAGGCGATGAATAAAAGCATAAGTACTTTCCCCATATTGACAGCAATAATCACGTGCTTTTCTGCTCTCATATAATTTAAATGTAAAATCAACAATTTGTGCTTCATGCAATACTTGACGGATAATATCTATCACCGTCATATCCTCAAAAATACGATAAAGTTTCGTAGATTTCAAAAACCAAAGTTGCGGCACCATTTCAACGCGGTAATTAAAAAAATGGCCGTTCTGACCACCTGCTTCGAATGATTTCACCATACCGTGAAAAAAACGCTTTCTCCCATTTTCCGCATTAAGCTCAATTGAGATTGACTTTTGTAATATATCAACCGAGGAAATATTTTTTTCAAGCGATAGCACAGTCAAGTCAATTAAAAAACTTTCAAACAATCTTTCAATGGCATGAAAGTTCACTGCTAGAAAAACAGCATCTCCTAAATGACTTTTTACTTTCATTAAACGATCTTCTTGAGGAGGCATATTATTATTTTCCTTTTAAAACACCTTATCTCTTATCTCTGGATGAGCCAACACACGTTTTTCTAATTCATTAAGACGATGCGCTTGGAGAGGGCTAAGATACTGATGTATCACCTCTTTATCTTCTAACATAAAATCGGGGATATGAATTAAGTAATGATGGTGCAATATATTGGCGTATTTCAATTTATAGGGGAAATCATGCACTGGCGATAACAATATTTCATCCCCGACACGATCACCTATACGATGAATAAGGTCCTCCACACAATTAATATTATGAACCTCATCATATCTCTCTAGATCAAGAGAAAGATCACCTTCGCTATCTTTCAATCTTAATCCTCCTGCTTGTGGCGCATTGAATGCAACGCAAGCAGCGGGATGATTTCCTCTCAGGCAAATTGCTTGCGCCAAATAACCCCCGAGCGAATGTCCCGTCACACAAGGTGTATCGTTCAAACTATTTTTTATTTTATGAATCACATGATGATAAAAATCAACAGCAATATCTACAAGGGGGGATTCAAGATCCAGCATCAATGCTCCATCTGCTCCCCAATTTCTTACAGACGCCGTGCCTCGATAGGCAATAACCACTTGACCATCGTTTTCTTTTTTATATGCGCGCGCAAAAAACCCTATTTTTCTCACCATTTCACAATTTTTATAATTTTCATCTCGAAACAAACTTAAAGCATTATTCCAAATCTTCCAGCTCGGTAAATTTTTCGCCTCAACATTTTTTGCAGTTTCTTCCCCTGAATAAACGTCTTTTGACATTGCAAGATACTCATGCACTGTGACACATGGCAAAAAACTCATACCACTCACTCCTTATTTTTAATTATCCAAAACGCATTTTCTTTATGTTTTTATAAATATCTGATTCGACCAGTGCCGCGGGCAATTTAAAATAATAAAATATTTTAGACTTCCATATTATCTGTTCACTAAGCGCATTATTTTTCTCATTGAGAATTTCCAATAACACATAAGCATTTTGTTCTGCACATCGCACTGCATAATAAGCTGAATGCCCACCACCAAGATAAAGATAATTGATCCCAGGTAAAAAAGATTTTCTATAAGCAATGTTTTCTAAATAAGAAAAACCATCATTATCTTTACGCGAGTGTTTATAAAAAAAATATTCGACCGGGTGATCTTTTTTTAATTTATCTTTCTCTCTAAGCCAATTCATTACTGAGCCATCCAGTAAAACACTTCTTGAATCCATGTCAGTTTCTGAAAAAAGCTGACTCATTCCTTCTTCATAAAAATAATTCATTAATCCAAAGCGCTGTTGAAACACTGGATATCTGCGGGTTGTGTCAAGCAAGGTATGTTGTTGATGCATAATAGCAAGATGAATATCGTCATCGATATATAATTTAAATTCAGCGCTGGCCAGATTTGCTTTTCCTAATTTATCCCCATAAAGCATTTTCAGTGTTGGCCACATATTTTTAATCTTAATGTTTCTATCATGAAGTTCGATTCTATCTTCCACATCATAAAATAATTTTTTATCTATAAAAGCAGGAAACTCTGGATCTTTACGCCTTCCTCCATAAAATTCGATTGCTTCTAGCCCTGGTGGCAAATCGATTGATTTTTCAGGATCAAGTCCTGTTAAATCTGCAAATTTCTTAGAATAAAGGAATAATCTTCCGCCAGGATGAGCATGGAAATCTTTTTCAGCCCTTTCAACGAGTTCATACAAGGGGGTCAAATGTGTGTACGCATACACATGCAAGACAATACGTAAAACAAGGAGAAGGGAAACGACAAAAAAAAGAATCGTCAGATAGAAAAAAAGTTTTTTCATTATTTGTTTTTACATGTCTATTTTAGCAGGAATAGGGACTTCGGTTTGGGTATCCCAGCTTCCTCGGACTCAATAATCATCCCGCCCTTTATTTAAATTTCAATTATTTTTTTCTTATTATTTTAATTTAAATATTAAACCTCAAGATGAAACTCTTTGTAAATTAGCGGAACAGAGATTTCGGTTTGGGTATCCCATATTCCTCAGACTCAATAATCATCCCGCCCTTTATTTAAATTTCGATTATCTTTTTTATTATTTAAATTTAAATATCAAACCTCAAGATGAAACCCTTTATGAATTAGGTGGAACAGGGATTTCGGTTTGGGTATCCCACATTCCTCGGACTCAATAATCATCTCGCCCTCTATTTAAATTTTGATTATTTTTTCTTATTATTTTAATTTAAATATCAAACCTCGAGATGAAACTTTTTTAAATTAGCAATAAAGCCAGGCCCTTTCCTCCCTATTGTGACTATCAGAGAAGATGGAGGTACAGAGGAAAAAGAATAGGGGTTTTGAAAACGGAGAAAATAAAGAACAGAGTTTTTTCATTTTTAGTGTCTTCCTTATTGTTATTTTACAACTTCAAATTTTTATATTTACAAATAATGCAGGAAAGGATAATACGTGTTTTTAAAACTTAGTCAAGCACTTTTTAATTTTTTTTACATATTTTTTTATTTTTATTTTTTTAGCAATTTTACCGCAGAAAATCATTGTTTTTAAAAAACAAAAAACCCCGGAGGGCATCCGCCCTGCGGGGTTCAGATATAAAACAAGTACCTGACGATGACCTACTTTCACATAGACATACATCTACACTATCATCGGCGCTGAGCAGTTTCACTTCTGAGTTCGGAATGGAATCAGGTGGTACCCACTCGCTATCATCGCCAGGAATTCCAGAAGGTCAAGTGCGAAAATAATTTATTATTGCACGTTAACCTAATTCATCATGTATCGATAGACTAATTCAAAACTTGGAGCTATTGACATTTTTACAATATCAACAGCCCCTAGATTGGTTTTTCAAAAAATACTATAACCCAAAGTTTCATGATTATAGAGTCAAGCCGCACGGTCAAATTAGTATGGGTTAGCTACACACATTACTGTGCTTTCACAGCCCACCTATCAACGTCGTCGTCTTCGACAAACCTTTAGAGACTTTCGTCTGTGAGATCTCATCTTGAGGGAGGCTTCCCGCTTAGATGCTTTCAGCGGTTATCCCGTCCGTATTTAGCTACCCGGCTAT
>MGYM01000039.1 GCA_001801745.1 Gammaproteobacteria bacterium RIFCSPLOWO2_02_FULL_38_11 | reverse complement strand
AGTAGCCATGCCAAATCTCAACTTTCAAAGACTAAGACTCGAAGCCCAGGCACTTGTAGAAAAAAATTTTAAAAATCCTGAAAAAGATGAACAGCTGGGAAATGATGTGGCTCGGATCTTATTAGAAAACCTAAAGCAAGGAGATAAGGAAGCAGATATAAAAAAACAGCTTGATGCGTATATGCATCTAAATGAAGGAACGCTTGCTTGTGCAATTCAATCCCTTCTTGAGAAACACGATTTTATAACAGAACAATCTCAAGTACGTCCAACTTCTGAAATAGCAGAAGCAAAAGAAAGAGTTGAGTTCTTATTAGATATTCTTATGACAAAAACAAAAACATTAGAGCGGACTATGCAAATAGAAAAAGCCACGGCAAGTTTAAATGAAGAAGCTATAGAATTTATAAATAAACAACCTGTCTTTACTGTTGGAAATATGAATTTAGCAAATGATGTCGTTACGAATTTATTACGTAATTTTAATCAACCAGGCAGCACTCAAGAGACAATAAAAAAAGAAGTAAATGATCTCAGAACTGTAAATTCAACAGAACTCCTTGGCTGTGTTATTAAAGTTATTGCAGACAAGCAAACTAAGCTTGCAAAGCTTATGGAAGACACGAGCCCTCAGAATGCCTTAGCACCTCACATACAAACAGGCACGCCGGAGCAAGAAAAAGCAATGAAAAATCTTGGTTTTTTGTCAGGACTTTTTAGGGAAAAAATAATAGCCTTAGGCGAGACACAAAAACCTCAAAATCCAACACAACAAAGTTTAACTTCAGATTCTTTTTTCAAAAATATTGTTAATGCAGTAATGTTTGTTGTCAAAAATACAATTGAAACTATAGGGAATTTCTTCTCTAAAAAAACGCCTCCTTCGCAAGAACACGCTCAACTTGATCAAGAAAAATCAGCTCAAGGGAAATCAGTTGAAGAAGGAAAACCACTCCCGTTACATACAATAGAGGTACCGCACCAAAAAACGCCTTCACCTCAAGCAACGGAAAAAACAGATGCGGCTTCAGCCAAAGAAACACAAAAAAATGCGGATGAAGAACATCCCCATTTATAACCAATAAACAAAAACAAATAAAAATAGCCAAACAACATCGACAAAATGCCAATACCATGAGACAGCTTCAAATGCAAAGTGATGCTCTGAATTGAAATGATTGAGATAAGCACGGAACAAAATAACGATTAGCATGATCGTTCCAATCGTGACATGCAAGCCATGAAAACCCGTTAACATAAAAAATGTCGTGCCATAAATACCTGAAGTTAATCGTAAATTATAATCTTCATACGCCGTTATATATTCGTGCGCTTGAAAACATAAAAAGGTAATACCTAATAACACTGTCAGTAATAAACCGATCAAAACATGAGAACGTTTGTTTTTTATCATTCCCCAGTGCGCCCAGGTTATGGTCCCACCACTGGAAAGCAGAATTAAGGTATTTAATGCAGGGATACCCCAGGCTTCCATCACTTGTTTGGGTGCCGGGAAAAGTGAAGGATCGGGGTTATGCAATAAAGGCCAATGGGGCATGAAACCAGGCCAAATTAAATAATGTGTTAACGCAGAGGCACCAAACAAAGAGGTGCTATCCCCTGCTAATTCTGCTACTGCTGAAATACGCGAATAAAATAATGCTCCAAAAAAAGCGCCGAAAAACATAACTTCTGAAAAAATAAACCATGCCATGCCCCAACGGTAAGAATGATCAACTTGCTTATTGTATAAGCCCGCCAAACTTTCTTGAATGACATGATGAAACCATCCATACATCACAAAAAAAAGAAGCGCTAAACCCACAAAAAAAAGCGGCGGCCCCCAATTTACACCATGTAACCAATGCGCCGCGCCAAACATAATGCAAAATAAGGCGCAAGATCCGAAGATGGGCCAGTAACTGGGTGAAGGTAAATAATAAGATCCTTTTTCATGAATCATTTTAAAATCCTCGTTAAAATCAAATAGGACTTAGGGCGTGTCTCAATTCCCTCTTTTTTCGCATCGAGAAAACCTTTTGAGACACGCCCTCGGCAGTTGAATTATAGATGTCCTTGTTTTTCAGATGTAGCCGCTTTTTTATATTTGTCTGCATTAAATAAAGTATAGGATAAACTGAGCGTATTAATTTCTTTTGGTAAATTCGCATCAACATGAAATAAGACAGGCATATCTCGTTTCTCTCCTATTTTGAAATTTTGTTGAGTGAAGCAAAAACATTCTGTTTTTTTAACATATTTCGCTGCTTTACCCGGTGTAACACTGGGAATCGCTTGTACTGTCATGGCTTTTCCAGAATTATTTTCTGCATAATAATAAATTAAAGTATTCTCCCCTGGATGCAGTTTGATAGAGGTTGTTTTCGGATAAAAGGCCCAATTTAAATTGGCATTGTTTGTCGCAATGAATTGTATTGTCACCCAACGGGTATTATCAATTTCTTCTAGCAGGCCAAGCTGGGTAGGCCCTCCTGTTTTTCCATTGATACCGGTTGCTTTACATAACAAGGTGTATACAGGCACAAGCGCAAACCCAAAACCAAACATTAATATTGCGATAATCGTAAGTAATAGGGGTAGTTTTTTTTTATTTAAAAAAAACGATGTCATTTACATTCATCAATTGTGGGTGGAGAAGAAAAAGTATGATAAGGCGGCGGTGAAGGCAATGTCCACTCTAAACCGTGCGCCCCTTCCCAGACTTGATTAGAAACATGCGGCCCTTTTCCTCGTACCGTTCTAACAATATTAATTAAAAAAAGTAATTGCGAAAAACCAAAAATAAAAGCACCTATCGTCGCAATCATATTAAAATCTGCAAATTGCAAAGCATAATCTGGGATACGGCGTGGCATCCCCGCTAGACCCAAAAAATGCATGGGGAAAAAAGTGAGGTTGGTTGAAATAACCGTTAACCAAAAATGCCATTGGCCCAAACGTTCGTTATACCTATGCCCTGTCCATTTCGGCAACCAATAATAAATAGCTGCCATGATGGCATAAACAGAACCGGGGATTAAAACATAATGGAAATGTGCAACAACGAAATACGTATCTTGGTATTGATAATCTGCAGGGACAATCGATAACATTAACCCAGAAAATCCACCTAGCGTGAATAAAAACAAAAAAGCAATCGCAAATAACATCGGTGTTTCAAAAGTAACAGAACCTTTATAAATCGTTGCAACCCAATTAAATATTTTCACGCCCGTGGGAACCGCAATCAACATGGTGGCATACATGAAAAATAATTCTGAAACCAACGGAATGCCCGAAGTAAACATGTGATGCGCCCATACAAGCAGTGATAAAAAGGCAATGACCGAAATGGCATAAATCATAAATTTATAACCGAATATTTTTTTACGACTAAAGGTGGGAATGACTTCAGACATTACGCCAAATGCGGGCATAATTAAAATGTAAACTTCAGGATGTCCAAAAAACCAAAATACATGTTGAAATAAAATCGGGTCGCCTCCGCCAGCCGCATTAAAGAAACTTGTTCCGAAATGACGATCCGCTAACATCATTGTCACAACACCCGCTAACACCGGCATCACCGCTAATAATAAAAAAGCGGTGATTAACCAACTCCATACAAAAATAGGCATTTTCATGAAAGTCATGCCCGGGGCACGTAAATTAAATATTGTTGCAATAATGTTGATTGCACCTAATATCGAAGATAACCCTAAAAGATGTATCGAGAAAATCATAAAGTCCGTGCTCTTGGGACCATAAGTTGTTGATAAGGGTGCGTAAAAAGTCCATCCAAAATTCGGCGCAGGACCTGACATAAACAAGGTACTTACCAATAATGCAAAGGCAAAAGGTAAAATCCAAAAACTCCAGTTATTTAAACGCGGCAAGGCCATGTCTGGCGCACCGATCATCATGGGAATTTGCCAATTGGCTAAACCCACCATCGCCGGCATGATGACACCAAAAACCATGATCAGACCATGAAACGTTGTCATCTGATTAAAAATTTCTGGACTGATGATTCTTGCGCCCGGTTGAAAAAGTTCAGCGCGAATAAGCAAGGCCATCGCCCCACCGACGAAAAACATAATTAAACTCAACCAAAGATAAAGTGTGCCAATATCTTTGTGATTGGTTGTAAATATCCAACGCGTCACTTTAGAAAAAAAGCCTTGAGAATTATATGGCGCATGTTGATCTACCGCGTGTTCGATGGAATTCATTGATGACCTCTTAAAATTATCGTGCCAATGCAATATCTTCAGGTTGAACTAGCTCTCCCGCATGGGGACCTTGTTTGTTTTTATCGTCATTGCCCCAAGCATTGCGTATATACGTAATAATCGCCGCTAAATCTTCATTGCTTAATTGATTTTTAAAAGCTTGCATCGCCGTGCCCGCTTTACCATTTAAAACAATCGCTATTTCATCTCCGGGTTTACCTGTTAGGATTTTATCACCTTTTAAAGCAGGAAAAGCAGGTGGCATACCCGTGCCTTCTGGTTTATGGCAAATCGCACAATAAGTATCGTAAGCGGTTTCCCCTCGCCCCATGAGTTCTTTTTTACTTAAAGTTAATTTTACATCCGTGTTGAATGTAACCTTGCCTTGCGTTTGTTGCTTCACCCATTCTGCAAATTGCATAGGAGAAACCGCTTCAACCACAATAGGCATAAAACCATGATTGACACCACACAATTCAGCGCATTGTCCACGATAAATGCCTGGTTTTTCAATTCGCGCCCAAGTTTCGTGTATGTAACCTGGAATAGCATCACGCTTAATACCAAGCTCAGTTACCCACCACGAATGAATCACATCATTAGAAGTTACTAAAATACGTATCTTCTTGTGTGTAGGCACAACCAAAGGGTGATCGACTTCCAGCAAATACCATTTGTTTTTAGGGGCTTTATTATTTAATTGATTGGCCGGTGTAGCAAGATTACTAAAATAACTGATGCCTTGATCTAAATATTCATACTTCCATCGCCATTGATATCCCGTGATTTTAACCGTGAGGTCAGCATCTTCAGTGTTATCCATTCGAATCAAAACTTTAGTCGCAGGAATCGCCATCCCAATTAAAATTAAAAAAGGAATGACAGCCCAAATGATTTCAATAAGTGTATGCTCGTGGAAATCTTCAGCTATCCTGCCTTTTGATTTACGAAATTTAATTAAAGAATAAATTAAAGCACCAAATACAATGACACCAATCCCTACGCAAATCCAAAAAATCGTCATGTGCAACCAATAAATATCATGGCTTAAAGGTGTCACACCTAAAGGCATATTCACTTTCATCTCAGCATAAATCGGTGCTGTTATCAGTGATAAAAACAAAATTGGTATGCGTTTTACCATAATATAAAATCACCCTCTTCTTTATTTTGTTGAACCATATAAATAACCGCGTCCATTAAATCCGTATCACTGCAAGAAGTGCAATTACCTCGTGGTGGCATTGCCTTATAACCTTGGATGGTATGTCCGAACAAAACATCCATATTTTGTTTTATGATGGCTGCCCAAATTTTCTTGTCTCCCATTTTTGGAGCGCCAAATTTTCCATCGATATGACAGGTATTACAGGCCTGTTCATAAATTTCTTTTCCGTGCGCTAAATTAACTGTCGGCGCCGGCATCGCTGTAGGTATTTTAGTATAAGAAGAACTGGCTTTGGCGCCCGGCTTGCTTTCGTCTACCATGTATCGCACAGCCGCTTCAATCTCTTGATCTGTACAGCTAGAACAGGTTCCCTTTGCAGGCATGGCATTTATACCGTCAATAGCATTGTGGTATAAGGTCGGTAACCCTAGCTTGATTCGAGTCTCCCAAACAGGAACATCTCCTACGATAGGCGCCCCAGCTGAGCCTACAGCATGGCAAGTGGCACAATAGGCATCGTAAATACCCTCACCTAATTGCGCACCCGATTTAATTTTTGGTTTTGGAATTTCTTTGCTTTTAACCGTTTTTAAATAAATAACAATCGATTCTAAATCTTCTTTTGATAAATAACGTAAACTATTGTGATTGACATCCAGCATAGGACCTACAATACGCCCTCCTCCCAACAGTTGATCTTTCAAAAACACATCCATAACTTGTTGAACAGAGAAATCTTTCAAACGTGAAGAAGTAATATTTGGCGCAGGGAAATTATCAACAATACCCCCTGCAAGAAAATAAGATTTTTTCCACGAACCCAGTACATTGACCGGTGTGTGGCACATACTACAATGCTCCAAACCATTCACGAGGTAAGAGCCTCGATTCCATTGCTTTGATTGTTTCGGATCTTCTTTGAAATAACCACTGTCTGGTAGAAAAAATAAAAGCTTCCAACCCCATTGCAGTAATCTCACATTAAAAGGCCAAGACACTTGATTTTTAGGCGGTGTATAGTTCACTGCAGGAACATGATCAAGATAAGCTTTGATAGCAATTAAATCTTCTTTTGAAACACGATTAAAGAAAACATAAGGAAATACAGGAAAATAATTTTCGTTATGCGGATTCAAACCATCATGCATGGCTTTAATAAAATCCTTATCCGACCATTTTCCTATTCCCGTTTCTTTATCTGGCGTAATATTTGGTGTAAAAAAAGTGCCGAAAGGTGTGTCCACACCTAAACCACCGGCAAAAATAGGAGAACCAGGATGATCGGTGTCTGTGTGACACGCAATACAATCCCCTGCTTTTGCAAGATATTCTCCTTTTTTAACTAATTCAGGATTTTTTATTTTTGGATAGTCGATCACAGGATAAGGTACCGTAGGATAGTTTTTTGCAGCAATACAAAAAGAAGAATGGAAAAAAATAGTTAAAATAAGGATAGACCAAGTTCCAGTTTTGGTTAATTTTTGCATTGCCTTGCCTTAATATTTAAATTCTATAACTGAGAAATAATGAAAACAGTAAGTGTAACTAATTTTGGAAGGAATGAAAAATGGTAGTTTCGATCATTGCAGCTTTAACCACAGAAGGTGTTATTGGCAGGAACAATACCTTGCCTTGGCATTTACCCGAAGATTTAAAACGTTTCAAAAAAATCACTTGGGGTAAACCGATTGTGATGGGAAGAAAAACATTTGAATCTATCGGAAAACCTTTACCTGGAAGACAAAATATTATTGTGACACATCAAAAAAATTTATTAATTCCAGGCTGCCTAATCGTCAATTCACTTGAAGAAGCCCTTGAAAAAACAAAACAAGCCCAAGAGATCTTTATTATTGGCGGGGCAACACTGTATCAATCAACGCTTGATAAGGCAGATTTTTTATATCTTACTTTGATTCATGCAGTCATTTCCGGTAACATTTACTTCCCCAAAATTCAATATGAAAAATGGGAGGAAATCGAAAAAAAAGATTTTCCAGCAGATCAAAAAAATCCTTATCCATTTAGTTTTGTTTTATTAAAACGGAAAAAAAGTCATGACTGACCCTTATATCCTTGTCCTCTATTATTCACGATTTGGCGCTACTGCAAAAATGGCGCATCACATTGCTTCAGGTGTTGAAGAAAACCTTCATATCCAGGCAAAAATACGCACCGTTCCTGCCGTTCAAACAGGCCTTGAAGCCACCCCAGCACCCGTCCCAGAACAAGGCCCACCTTACGCCACAGTGGAGGATTTATCCCATTGTGCAGGTCTGGCGCTGGGCAGCCCCACTCGTTTTGGCAATATGGCAGCGCCTTTGAAATATTTTATAGATAGCACAAGCTCACTTTGGATGACGGGGGGACTCATTGGAAAACCAGCCGGTGTTTTTACCTCAACAGCAAGCATGCACGGAGGTCAAGAAACAACGTTGATTTCTATGGCCTTACCTTTATTACATCAAGGCATGATATTAGTAGGTTTGCCTTATTCAGAAAAAACCTTAACGAGCACCTCTAGTGGAGGCACACCCTATGGCCCTTCTCATCTGGCGGGCCCTGAAAGCAAAAATCCTTTAACACCTGAAGAAATAACGCTTTGTAAGGCATTGGGTAAGCGTTTGGCAAAGATTGCCTTAGCCCTACAAAATCAAAGAGATGAGTGAGCTGTGACTTGGTTTAAAGACTGCGCCCTCCTGTGTATCTTGTTTGGATTTCTCTTTTTCCTAGGTTTAGGAGACCGTCCTCTTAGCAATCCCGACGAAGGACGTTACAGTGAAATTCCACGAGAAATGCTTGTCACAGGCGATTACATCACGCCTCATTTAAATGGCATAAAATATTTTGAAAAACCCCCCTTACTTTATTGGGTTCAAATACTCTCATTCAAATCAATAGGGTTAAATGAGTGGGGAGCACGCTCACCAACAGCCGTCTTCGCTTTATTAGGCTGTCTTACCACCTATTTACTTGCGCGCGTACTTTATACCCGCAAAATAGGCCTGCACGCTGCTTGCATTCTGGGTAGCAGTTTATTGTATTTTGTCATGAGTCATGTATTAACGATCGACATGATGCTCTCTTTTTTATTTCTAGCTTGTTTTTCTTGTTTTTTAATTGCAGTCAATTTACCAGTCTCATCGAAAACAAAGGTTTTTTTATATTATGGATTTTATTTTTTTGCAGCTTTAGCAGTTTTAGCAAAAGGCTTGATTGGAATTTTATTTCCTATCAGCATTTTGTTTTTTTGGATAATATTATTAGACGGCTGGGCTTATTTAAAAAAAATGCCTATTTTTTCTGGGATTTTTCTTTTTTTTATCATCATCATTCCCTGGCATCTTGCCGTTCAAATTAAAAACCCAGAATTCTTTAATTTTTATATTTTAGATCAACAGTTTTTAAGATTTTTTACTTTAATTTCTGAGCGTTATCAGCCGTTTTGGTTTTTCATGGCCATCCTTTTCTTTGGATTTTTTCCTTGGAATATTTATCTATTGCAAAGCATAAAGGAAGTTTTCCTAAAAATAAAAACAAACAAAATTCAATACAGAAATGAATTATTCTTATTGCTTTGGGCGAGCGTTATTTTCTTATTTTTCTCTGTTTCCAAGTCAAAATTAATTCCTTATATTTTGCCGATTTTTCCTCCGGTTTCAATCATGATTGCAAAAACTTATTCGTCTGAAAAAAACAAATCAATCTCGTCTTTTACTTTAATTTTCACCGTATTTTGTATGGCAACAGCCCTTCTCCTTGCTTGCGAAAAATATCTAAAAAATACTTTTTTTCAAAAATACTTTCTTTTCCTCGGGGGAATATTAATATTAGGAATATTATCTTACTTTGTTTTACTCCGATTAAATAAAAAATTTATTTTTTTGAGCTTATTAGTGTGGAGTTGCGTCTTTAATTTAACTTTATCTATAATCTCAACCGGCTTACCCATTGCCAGCACAAAACCCTTACTTCTTGAACTAAAAAAACATCTGCGCCCAGAAGACCTTGTTGTTTCTTATCATTATTACTACCAAGACATGCCTTTTTATCTCAAGCGACTTATCACGCTTGTGGATACGCACGGTGAATTAGATTTTGGGATGCAACATCAAGCCCATATGCAGATACTTTCAGAAAATGAATTTTGGGGGAAATGGGAAACAAAATCACGAGTCTATGTTATGATGAGCGACCGCAATTATACGAGATTACTTGCAGAACACCGCTTTCATTTCATCATGCAACACGAAGATGACGTATTACTAACAAATCACCACCTTTGAGGAACCTATGCCTGTCATTGTGCTTATTATCATTTCCGCTTTAATCAACACAACGGCTCAACTTTTACTGAAAGCAGGCGCGAACCATTTAAAATTATCCGCACAAACAACAGTCTGGCATTACCTCTTACAATTAATGGTTAATCCCTATTTAATGATAGGAGGTGTTTGCTATGTCGCAAGCGTTTGTGTCTGGGTTTTAATACTATCCCGCGTACCTGTTAGTTTTGCTTATCCCCTGGGAAGCATTGCTTACATCACAACAGCCATTGCAGCCACGATTATTTTCAACGAATATCTCTCATTCACAAGAATCATGGGCATCCTCATTATTATTTTTGGTGTTTATCTCATTTCACGTACTGCTTAGAGGCTTTTTATATGGAAAATATTTTTCTCCCTTTTTCAAAACCCAGTTTAAGTCAAGCCACTTTAGATGAAGTGAATGCTTGTTTACAGTCAGGTTGGTTAACAACAGGACCTCGCGTAAAAAAATTTGAAGAAAAACTTGCAGCTTATTTTAAAGTACCCGAAGTATTTTCTTTAACGTCTGCGACAGCGGGCCTGCATCTTGCGCTTAAAGCTTTAAATTTACAGCCCGATGATGAAGTGATTACAACATCAATGACATTTGTTGCCACACTCAACGCAATCGTACTGGCAGGTGCAAAGCCAGTTTTAATTGATATTGATGAAACGTTAAATATGGATGTAGCACAATTAGAAAAAGCCATCACAGCTCACACACGCGCCATTTTGCCTGTTCATTTTACAGGGCTCCCTGTGGATTTAGATCCTGTTTACACGCTCGCTCGAAAATATAAATTACGCGTCATTGAAGATGCAGCTCAAGCCATCGGCACTTACTATAAAAATAAAATGATCGGTAGTTTTGGTGATACACAGATTTTTAGTTTTCATCCAAATAAGAACATGACTTCAGGTGAGGGGGGCTGTGTTATCACACGAGACAAAATCATGTCAAAAAAAATTCGTGTTTTGCGTTTTCATGGCATTGATCGCGATGCCTTTAATCGTTTTTCTAAAGAAGGTAGTCAGTTGTATGACGTCATTGAACCCGGCTTTAAATATAATATGCTGGACTTACAAGCAGCCATTGGTCTTCATCAGCTTGATCAATTAGAAGAATTTATCGAAAAACGTACGCATCTTGCAAAACGCTATTGTAATTTTCTTGAAAAATTAAATGGAATTACTTTACCAAGATTGCCTTCTTATCCACACAGACACAGCTGGCATTTATTTACTATCCTTATTTCTTCTGAAAAACCATTATTATCGCGCGATAATTTTATGCAGCACATGAAAAATTTAAATATCGGAATAGGCTTACATTACCAAGCCCCCCATTTATTTACATACTATCGTAAGCAATTTGGTTTCAAAGAAGGAGATTTTCCAAATACAGAAAAAGTGGCATCACAAATTGTCAGCTTGCCTCTATTTCCAGACATGACAACTCAAGATCAAGATAGAGTCATTACGGCTATCAAACAATTTTTTGGAAAAACAGCATGACCCCTTACATCAGTGTCGTCATCCCTATTTATAATGAACAGGGCAATCTTCTAGAATTACATTCACGCCTCATTAAAACATTAGAACCATTAAAAAAACCTTATGAAATTATTTTTATTAATGATGGTAGTACAGATAATTCAGAACACCTTTTGAATACCCTTTTCGAAAAAACCCCTGACGAGACTCGCGTCATTCATTTTAATGGAAACTTTGGGCAACACCGTGCAATCATGGCGGGTTTCGAACGTGTACGTGGCGAAATTATTGTGACGCTAGATGCCGACTTGCAAAATCCACCTGAAGAAATTCCGAAATTAATTCATATTATTGAGCAAGGTTATGATTCGGTTGGTGGTATTCGACGTATTCGCCAAGATAATTTATTTCGTCGATATGCCTCTAAATTAAATAACAAAATTCGACTCAAACTCACTGGCATCAAAATGGAAGATCAAGGCAGTATGCTTCGCGCTTACCGTCGCCGCGTAGTTGATCTGATGACCCAATGTGAAGAATCCGCTCTTTTTATTCCTGCCCTAGCTTATAGCTTATCGAGCAAACCAACAGAAATTGAAGTAAGCCATGATGCACGCTTAGAAGGAAAATCGAAATACAATTTTTATCGCCTAATGCGACTTAATTTTGATTTAATGACGGGCTTTTCGTTAATTCCATTACAATTATTTACATTTATTGGAATTTGCGTTTCACTGGTGAGCAGCCTATTTGTCATTTATATGCTGATACGCAGATTATTTGTAGGACCCGAAGCAGAAGGTTTATTTACCTTATTCGCCATTCTTTATTTTTTGGTTGGGATCCTACTCATGGGAATGGGTATTTTGGGTGAATACATCGGACGTATTTATCAAACAGTACGACGACGTCCGCGCTATTTAATTAAAGAAATTTTAGAAAAACCACCATGTTAATAGGTATTAAAGTAGATGTAGATACAGAACGAGGCACACGCTTTGGCACAAAAAATCTCGCCCGTCTCTTTCAATCACTTTCTATTCCTGCCACCTTTTTATTCTCATTAGGGCCAGACAACACAGGTCGTGCTTTAAAACGTATTTTTCGACCTGGATTCATAAAAAAAGTTTCTCGCACAAATGTTTTAAAAATTTATGGCTTAAAAACTTTATTAAACGGCGTGCTCTGGCCAGGCCCTTTTATTGCAAAGAGACACGCCTCTTTACTGCGAGATATCCATAAACAAGGTTTTGAAGTAGGAATACATGCATTTGATCACACCTACTGGCAAGATAGCGTTAATAAATTAAGTCAGGAAAAAATCGATGCTGAATTTAGTCGCGCTTACAGCACATTTATGACTGTTTTTCATTTTCCTGCTAAAACAGCCGGGGCGCCTGGCTGGCAAGCCAATGAAAAAACGCTACGCGCATACGACAATAAAAATTTAGACTATGCCAGTGACTGCCGCGGGACTCACCCTTTTTATCCCAAAATTAAAGATACACAGTTTAATACCTTACAAATACCCACAACTCTACCTACTCTCGATGAAGTCTTGGGAACTAACATAAACGAATCCGTTCTTGTTGATTATTTCATAAATTTATTAACACCCCATGCTCCAAATATATTTACAATTCATGCGGAATTAGAAGGCATGCATTATCTTCCTTTTTTAAAAAAATTTATTCAAACCTGCCTTTCAAAAGGCTTCCAATTTCAAACATTAGAAACCATCGCAAAAAAATATTTAACTGAAAAAAATAAAGTTCCCATTTGTTATTTAACTCAAGGCTTCATAGAGGGTCGCTCAGGGTTATTATCCCTTCAAGGAAGCGAAATTTTTGATTGAATTTGACGATCTTCTACTGCGCTTAAATTTTCTGACAAAAGTGCACGAACGCGTGTACGCAAATCAATATAAGCTCTTGTTCTTCCCATAAAAAACACCAAAGAAGAAGACTTTTTTTCTTGATCGGGGTCTAAAAACTCACTAAAAACATCTTTAAAATTTTCATCAATACATTGCAATAAAGAAACATTCTTAGTCTCAACGGCAGCAAGCAGTATTCCTGCTAGTGAAGAATGATCCCCTGCTAGCTGACTAACAACACTGCGCTTATTAGCAAGTATCGCAAAATAAAGGGGTGATTCTTTTCGGCTTGTTAAAGCATTTTTATCAGCATCATGACGAATGAGGTGAGTGACAATAGCTGGATGACCATTCAAAGCCGCATAATGAATTGCTTGCATTCCATCATCAGGAACCCTCGCAGAAACAACAGCACCTGCATCAATTAATTTTATAACTATTGCAAGATACCCATTCTGAGAGGCTATCATTAACGGTGTAACTTGATCGATGCCACAACGCGATCTTCTACTTATGAGAAATTCTACAGCTTCAGTTTGCCCAAAAGCAGCAGCATAAAATAAAGGAGTATGATTTTCATGATTTAATTTATTAACGTCAGCTCCTTTTTGTAAAAGCAACTTTAATAGCCTAACATCTCCTTTTGCTGCTGCAATCCACATACCTTCGTTAGGATCAGCATGCGACTCCAAAAGAAGTTTAATCATTGCTTTTTGCTTATGAAAACAAGCCAGATATAAAGCCGTGCTAGGATCCCCTTCATTTTTCCGATTAACCATCCTTTCAAACTCTGGCGGAAAATAAGCATTCAAAGGACCATAAACAGCATCTTTTCTTCCTAAATTAAAAATATTAATTGAAACAGGAAAATAATGACCTTTTGCCGTTACTAAGTCATTAGAAGTAGCATCGTCATTCAACTCTAAAACTTTTAAAGAATGCCCTACAATTTTGTTCTTCAAATCCCGCATCGATTTTATTTCCACAGCACCGCCAGGGGCATTGGGATCATAAAATCGCATAATATTATCTTTACCCACACAAAAACCAACATGGTGTTCTTCAATGGCAATAAATAACATTTTTTCTTTTAATTTATTTTTAATTTTCTCAAGAAATTGCTCCAATTCATTTTCAGTAAACAAAAAAGAAAACTGAAATTCCAAGGATACGTGATGAGATGATGTTTTCGGAATAAGGAAATTAATTTTTTTTCTTATTGATGAGGGAAAAACATGACGACTAGCAATTTGTGGCGCATGAAACCAAAAAAGCATATTACACAGCTCATCAAATTGACTGTCTTTAGTATCATCCCCCTCTTTCCAATCGGAAACGGCCTTTAGAAGATCGTAATAATAATTTAATTTCCCTCGAATAGCATAATAAAGCCATGCTGTTGTAAAGCCACTACAAAGCCCAGGAGAACTTGGTCCAATAATCTCAAGATATCTAGAATCATATTTTTTATAATTTACCCAAGAAAAGATTTTTTCAAGAATAAAATTTTGATCAAGACGCTGGGAAAGAAAAGAAGAAGCGGCTCTACTTTTAGTTGAGATTTTTCCTTTAAAAAGCTGACTTATAACAAAATAACTCAACGTTCTAAAAAAATTTTTTTCCATAAAATCAAACTCGGCTCATCAATTATTTTCACTAAGTATAAGTCAGAATTTAATTTTTGCTTTTAATTGTTATTACAGCCAAAAATGATAAAAATTTTGAATAGAATCAATCATAAAATTACATTTTTCATAAAGCCGACACGCTGGGATATTATCTTTCTGAGTAACCACTTGTGCATATGGATATTTATTATCGAAAAAATAAGCTTGTGCTTTTCTAACAAGTTGTGTCCCTATACCACGCCCATGATATTGAGGAAAAACAGCTAATAAACCGATATCACCCCGGCTCTCCTTTTCGCCCAAAGTCGCCATTCCCAATAAATTTTTATTTTCATTAATAATGAGTACTGCTTTTGCGATACGATGATTACAAGAATTTCTAATCCATGTGGCATACATTTTTTGAAATCGCTCTAAACCGATACGGGGATCTTTTAAAAATCGAGAATATTGTCCTGAGATAAAAGCTAAATTCTCTAAATCGGCAGAAGGTTCAAATTCAGAATAAAATTGAAAATCTTGATTTTGGAATTGATCTTTAATAGATGGGAGATTTACCACGTACGTTAATTTCTCATCGGCTAAAAACCCTCGGTATTCACATGCCGCTAGTTGCGAAGCTGTATCTTCTTTTTTAGAGCACCAATAAACTAAAGAAACGCCCTTCTTCTTAAGTTCAGACAAGAGTTCGCCCAGCTGCAACACATCCAAAGATTCAGGTATAACTTTCGCAACTAAAAGCCCAAACAAATGACTGTCGAAATCTAAAATTTTAAAAGGTTCCATTTTTGAATAATAATCCTATCTATACCCCTTACCCATGAAGATGCGAACTTATAACCTCAAGCTTGGGGCTTATCTTTTCGCGCTTCTTTCGTCGAAAAACTTTGAAATATAACAAATATTTCTTCGGTTTGTCGACTGAAGATGCGCGAAAATCTAAACCCCATTCTTGGGTTCTAACTTCGCATCTTCATGGGTAAAGGGTATACTCCTCGGCGTGCTTTAAAATAAAGGGGTCAAAACGTGAAGGTCTTAATTATTGGCGCCAGTGGATTCATTGGCAGCCATCTCATTGCAAATATTCTAACATCCAAACCCAGTTGGAATATAGTCGCGCTGGATATTCAACAACACAATCTTAAAGATTATTTATCTCACCCTTCTTTACATTTTGTTTCAGGTGATATGACCCAAATGCAAAGCTGGATAGAAGAACAAATTCAAATTTGTGACGTAGTATTACCTTTGGCAGCCATTGCCACCCCTGCAACATACGTCCAAGACCCTTTAAAAATATTTTCCTTGGATTTTGAAGCAAACCTTGAAATCGTCAAACTTTGCGTTAAACACAAAAAACGAATTGTCTTTCCTTCCACGTCAGAAGTATATGGTATGTGTAATGATACTGAATTTGATGAAGAAAAAAGTAATTTAATTTTAGGACCCATCCATAAAGAACGTTGGATTTACGCTTGTTCTAAACAGCTCATGGATAGACTTATCTTTGCTTACAGTAATCACAACGGTCTGCCCTACACCTTATTCCGCCCTTTCAATTGGATTGGTCCAAAGCAAGATGATATCTCAAATAAAAAATTAGGCGGCTCTCGTGTTGTTACGCAATTTTTAGGAAATATCATTCGAAAAGAAAATATTCAGCTTGTAGAAGGAGGGAATCAATATCGTAGTTTCATTTATATTGATGATGCCATCGAAGCATTAATTAAAATTATTGAAAATGAAAATGAATGTGCAACACAGCGTATTTTTAATATTGGTAATCCACACAATATTGCTTCTATTCGTGAATTAGCACAAATGCTCCTATCCATTGCAAAACAACACCCCTCCTTTGAACAACATGCTACGGAAATTGAATTAATTGACGTTCCTGCAAAAGAATATTACGGCGCGGGTTATCAAGATGTCCAAGCGCGCGTCCCTTCAATTTGGCGTGCACAAACGCATTTGCAATGGCAACCTCGAACTGATTTACACACGGCGCTTTCAAAAACAGTGGAGTATTATTTAAATTATGTCAGTTAATCCTTCGCCGATAATCCAACATCGCCCCTTTACTTTAATTATTTTAGATGGTTGGGGATACTCTGAAAAACAAGATCACAATGCCATTTACCATGCAAAAAAACCCACTTGGGATAAGCTTTGGAAGACTTATCCCCATGTATTACTGTCTGCTTCAGGCCAACACGTAGGCTTACCTGAAGGACAAATGGGAAACTCAGAAGTGGGCCATTTAAACATAGGCGCAGGACGTATTGTATTTCAAGACTTACCCCGCATTGACATGGCAATTGAAAAAGGTGATTTTTTTAAAAATTCTATTTTATTAAATGTTATCCATGATATTAAAAAATCTAAAAAAAATTTACATCTTTTTGGGCTCGTCTCACCAGGCGGTGTACACAGCCATGAAAAACACTTATTTGCCTTATTAAAAATGGCAAGCCAAGAAAACCTAAAAAATGTTTACATTCACGCATTCTTGGATGGACGAGATACACCACCAAAAAGCGCCTTATCCTCTTTAGAAAAAGTAGAAGCACTCTGTAAAACATTATCTTGTGGTCGTATTGCCTCTGTCATTGGCCGTTATTACGCAATGGATCGTGATAAACGCTGGGATCGCACACAAACAGCGTATGACATGCTAACCCTACAGAAAGCCCCTTTTCATGAAAAAGACGCTATTTCTGCGGTAAATGCTGCTTACAAACGAGGGGAAACTGATGAATTTGTTCAAGGCACACTGATTACCCCAGAAGTAACAATAAATGAAGGTGATGCTATTTTATTTTTTAATTTTCGGGCTGATCGAGCAAGACAATTAAGTCGTGCTTTTTTAAGTGAAGACTTTTCTTATTTCCCTCGAGAAGCACATCCAAAAGTTTCTCATTTTGTTTCTATGACACACTATGCAACAGACATCCCTTCTGAGATCGTCTTTAAGCAACAAACGCTCTCTCATATCTTAGGAGCGCATTTATCAGAACTAGGTTTAAAACAACTACGCATCGCAGAAACTGAAAAATATGCTCACGTCACCTTCTTTTTTAATGGAGGGATTGAAGCGCCCTTTCCCTTCGAAGATCGTATTCTGATACCCTCTCCTCCCGTTACAACCTACGACCTCAAACCACAAATGAGCGCTGAAGAAATCACGAATGAGTTGAAAAAGGCAATTTTAAGCAAAAAATATGACTTTATTGTATGCAATTACGCAAACCCTGACATGTTGGGTCACACAGGAAATTTTGCTGCGACGATACAATCCATTGAAGTGATTGATCGTTGTTTAAAAGAAATTTATGATGCTTTACAAGCGGTGGAGGGAGAAATGCTCATTACAGCAGATCATGGAAATGCAGAATGTATGTTTGATCCTCAAACGCAACAACCGCATACTGCCCACACAATGGAACGTGTTCCCTTGTTATATGTAGGAAGAAACGTAACTATTTTAAAAGAGGTGGGCAAGCTTTCAGACGTTGCGCCCACTTTACTTTATTTAATGGGTTTACCTATTCCTACCCAAATGACGGGAACCTCTTTATTTTCATAACAAGGATTAAGTTTATGAAAAAATTACTTCTCTTATTGTTTTTTATCCCTAGCTTAAACTACGCTGCATTTACCTCTAATGAAAATCAACGACTTCTTGTAGAAAAGCAAATACAAAAAACCGAAATTTCAATTTCAAATTTAAGCCTCAAAATGGAAAATACTAAAAAAATAATTTTTGAAGAAAAAGAAAAAATAAATCAGTTAACTCAAGAAGAAACTGCATTAAAAGTAAAGCTACAAAAAGAAAAAGAAGCGCTAAATCAACAACTCCTCTTGGCTTATCGCATCAAAGAAACACCGCTTCTTCAAACACTTCTCACACAAAAAGCAGTCAGCGAAGATGAAAAAATACGTGTTTATCTCACTCATTTAAACCAAGCACAGCTTACGCTTGCCCAGCAAATGATGAAAACCATCAATTTACTTGAAAAGACAAACCAAACTCTTTTGACCCATCAAAGTTCACTAGAAAAAATATATCAAAATCAAAAAATGGAAAAAGAAGGTTTGGAGCTCGCCCTTCAAAAGAGAAAAGGCTTGCTCTGCAATCTCCATAGCCCTGAAACCTCTACTAAAAGGGCTTGATCGGCTTATTTTTAATCAAAAACTGCCTCTTAATTTTCCAATTTGGTCTATACTTTCATTAAATTCACTTTTTTAAGTATTTTATGAAAAGGATAACACTGACTTCGAATAAAA
The DNA here is from genome assembly GCA_001801745.1 of Gammaproteobacteria bacterium RIFCSPLOWO2_02_FULL_38_11. GTDB lineage: Bacteria > Pseudomonadota > Gammaproteobacteria > HIGHO2-12-38-15 > HIGHO2-12-38-15 > HIGHO2-12-38-15. The sequence continues at coordinate 34,189 of MGYM01000039.1, read as the reverse complement.
AATCAAAAACAACAATTTTGATTTTTGTTTTTTTATTTTCTCTAACTTCAACACGATTGAGTCTTGCCTTAAGTTTACAAGATGACATTGACAACACCCCTCATCAGAAAAATTTAACTAAATTTTTTGACGCTGTTGAAGATATCAAAAAAAATTACGTTAAAGAAGTTTCAGAAGAAAAATTATATGAAAATGCCATACGAGGCATGCTAGAAGGATTGGATCCACATTCTAGTTATTTAGATAAAGAAGATTTACATTTTTTAAATTCTACGACAACCGGTAAATATTCTGGTGTGGGTTTAGAATTAATCAAAGAAGATAGCGCCACAAAAGTAATCAGCGCCTTAGACGGCTCACCGGCAAAAGAAGCGAACATTAAACCCGGCGATTATTTATTAAAAATTAACAACATGCCCTTGATGAACTTACCTTTACAAGATGTTATTAAAAAAATCCAAGGACCCAATAATAGCGTTGTAAGCCTTACTCTTTACCGAAAAGGACAACCCTCACCTTTTACTGTTCGCATTACACGTAAAGTAATTAATTTAAAAAGTGTAAACCATGAATTACTTGAGGCTGGTTATGGCTACGTACGTATAGGTTATTTTCAAGAACAAACGCCCGATGAATTAAGCAAGGCAATAAAAACACTTGAAAAAAAATCCGGAGGAAAATTAAAAGGGATGATATTAGATTTACGTAATAATCCAGGGGGGTTACTTGATTCAGCAGTAGAGGTTGCAGATAAATTCATTGATGGCCACAAACCCATTGTATCTGCAAAAGGCAGAACACCTGATTCTATTTTTGCGGTTGATTCTTCAAAAGAAAAAGATTTACTAAACAAGGCGCCTTTAGTGATACTCATCAACGGAGGCTCCGCTTCCGGCTCTGAAATCGTAGCAGGTGCTTTACAAGATTATCGTCGCGCTATCATCATGGGACAAACAAGTTTTGGAAAAGGTTCTGTACAAACTGTATTTGCGTTGGAGGGTGGGAAAACAGCCATGAAGCTGACCACCTCTTTGTATTACACACCCTCAGGACGATCTATCCAAGCAAAAGGCATTGTGCCTGACATCAAATTAGAGAACAAAACAATAGTGAGCAGAGTAAATCAGGATGATGGTTTTGATATTAAAGAATCTGAGCTAGAAAATCATTTATCTGTTGACAATGCTTCTCCACATCCTCTATCGACTAACGCTATAAAAACAACTGCCGATGATAGCAATCAAGCCTTACTTCAAGTACTTCAAAAAGATTATCAAACACAAGAGGCCTTGCATTTATTAAAAGGTTTGAGTGTTTCATCTTCTTATGCAAACAACACGCTAGAAAATCCTATCAGCCGTAAAATTAATTAAAGGAAGTATCATATTAGATCCTATGTTACAAAATATGAACCATTGGGGCCTTTAAATATATGCAATTTTTGCGCAAATATATTTTTCTTTTAATCATTTCCCTTATCGTTTTAGCATTATTTGCTTGGATAGTAAAAAAACAGGTTTTTAAAAACGATGGAGAAGTTAAGGTAGGAGTGCTTTTTTCTAAAACTGGCACTATGGCAAACAGTGAACAACCGGTCATTAATGCTGTTCTTTTAGCAATTGAAGAGATCAATACGCGCGGCGGCATTAAAGGGCAAAAAATCATTCCTGTAGCATATGATGCTGCTTCAAATTGGAAGCGCTACGGAACGCTTGCTGAAACAATGATTAAAAAAGACAAGGTGGATATAATTTTTGCTTGTTGGACTTCGGCTTCACGCAAAAAAGTAAAAGAAGTAGTGGAAAAATATAATAATTTATTAATTTATTCTACTCAATATGAAGGTATTGAACAATCACCAAACATCATTTATTTAGGCACCACCCCTAATCAACAAATTATCCCTGCTATAGCCTGGACTGTAAATAATTATGGTAAAAAAGTATTTTTAGTTGGTAGTAATTATATTTTTCCTCATGTGGCCAATGAAATAATCACACATGAAGTAAAAAATTTAGGCGGTAATATAGTTGGCGAAGCCTATATTCCTCTAGGCAGTAATAATGTAGATCATGCTATAAATGATATTTTAAAATCTCAGCCTGATATTATTTTCAATACTATTAATGGTGACAGCAACATAGCTTTTTTTACACGTTTAAATACCTTAGCTAGCGATATTAAACGCCCAGTTGTCATGTCATTTAGTTTATCTCCTGAAGATATAAATAAAATTGGCGCTGGAAAAATCACTGGCGATCTGGCTGCTTGGTCCTACTTTATAACGCAAAACTTACCGGAAAATTCTGATTTTTTAAAAGCTTATCAAAATAAATATGGCTCTACTAAAAATATAAATGATCCCGCCGTTACTGCTTATGCCGGCGTATATTTATGGGCGCAAGCTGCCAATGAAGCGCCAAGCTTAACTCCAAACGTTATTTATAATTTTATGTTAAGACAAAGCGTTGCTTCTCCCGCAGGCGTTATTTACATAGATCCTTACAACGCTCATGCCTGGCGTACTGTTATGTTAGGCAAAATTAATAATAAAGGTTTGTTTGATATTGTTTGGTCTTCTTACAATCCTATTGAGCCTATAGTTTATCCAGAATTTAACACCAGAGCAGAATGGGAATTATTCGAATATAAATTATACTTGGCTGAGGTCGATTAACAATGGGAATTGTGTTAATAAAAATTAAAAAAACAGTAGAGTACATTTTCTCTCAAAGCATGATTATGCCTTGGATGTTAGTGGTTTCTTTACTTCCTATGATTTTTTCGAGTATTTTTGCTTATGATTTAGCGTATGATGCCTTTAATTTTACAATTCATGAAACATTGCTAACAGCCGTGCAAAAAAAAGTTGAAACTATCGATCAATATATTAATGAAAGAAAATTAGATATAAAACAAATAAGCAAATTACCTAGGTTACAAACTTTAATTGATAAAATGGAGCGGGGTCAGGCTAGCAAAGAAAGCTTGGATGTAAAATTATTCGCTAATTATTTAAGTTACTTGCTGCCTAAAATGGGTGTTAAAGATATTTATATCGCAAATTCTCAAGGCAAAATAATCTTTTCTCTTTTTAATAAAAATTTAGTGGATATAACTTTAACAGCACAAGATTTAAAAAATTTACCATTATTTCGAAGTTTTGATGGAGCAAGAATTCTACGCATACCTTACCTTTTTGCTTCTTATCAACAAGGCAAAGACTCAAGCACTCATATTTATATATCTAACATTATAGAAACTGATACGCCATTTAAAGCAATTTTAATTATGGAATTAGATCTGCGTGATATTAAAAGAATTGTTGAAAGACAATTAGGTTATGGAAAAACTGAAAATACCATTTTAGCTGCTAAAATTGATAATAGCGTGGCTATCGTTATGGACACTGCTATCAAATATGAAAATTATTCCCAGTTAGCATTGTCACCAGAAGTTACTAATTTATTAGCGCAAGCAATTCGCGGCAAAATTGCTGATCCGATTGAGTTTTTTTACCAACATATCGCCCGTGTTGCTGTATATAGTTATGTACCGCAATTAAATATGGGCATGGCAATAACTTATGAAAAAAAAGAAGTATTCGAAAAAATACATGCCTTGCGCATTCAAATGTTAATTTTAATTAGTGTTAGCATATTATTGGTAGCTTTACTAGCGAGCTGGATCGCCAAGGCTTTATGGAAAGCCCAAGCCAAAACCGCAGATTTATTAGAAAATATTTTACCTAAATTTGTTATCGAAGAATTAAAAGAGAAAAAACAATTTTTACCGCGCAATGTGAACGATGTTTCTATCGTATTTATCGATATTACAAATTTCACACCTTTTACATCGAAGCATACGCCTGAGGCTGTAGTCAGAATACTCGATGAAATTTTTTCTTTATTTGACAAATTATGCGAAAAATATCACATGGAAAAAATCAAAACTATTGGTGATGCTTATATGGCTGTTGCAGGTTTAATTTCAGCTCATAAAGAACATGCAAATAACGCTACAAATTTTGGTATCGAAGCAATTCTAGCCGTAAAACACTATGATTTAGATCATAATTTAGGTTTATCAGTGCGCGTGGGGATTGATTCTGGTGTAGTTACTTCCGGCATTATCGGTCAGAAAAAATTTAGTTATGATTTATGGGGCAATGCAGTTAATAGAGCTAGCCGCATGGAATCAACTGGGGTGCCAGATAAAGTAAAAATCACTGAAGAAACTTACGCCGCACTTTTAAGGAAAGAACATTACAAAATTACACCTTGCGAAATCACAGAAATAAAAGGCTTAGGTAAATTAAAATCATATCTAATAGAAATTAAAATTAATATCGAAACTTAGCGTGCTTACCCTTATAAAAAATTTTAAATTAAAAACTTGACCTTGTCACAGTAAGCTACTTAGAAGCAGCTGAAGCAGCAATACGTTTAGAAAGATCATTGATTAATTCAACAAAGGCAGGCGCCAACATCTTTTCTGCAATGAAAGGAGGATAGTACGTCGCAAGCTGCATATCTTTTATAATTTCTTCTCCAATCGTCGAAGCTTGTTTTTCAGTTTTTCCAGATAAGCGTTCAATATAACTCAGTTGATTTCGAAGCAGGCTTTTATTCAGTAAAGGCGCTGAAAATAAAGCAATATCTCCTTTAATCGCTATCTTGTCGATACCTTCAGGTGCACGCAAAGAAGTAAAGATATTCAACTCATTTTGGGATTCTGTTTCAACCTCATCCGTTATTCCTGTTACCGGCGTCCCTTCGGTGTGATTATAGAAAGAGATTAACGCATTCACACCGCGCTCAACGGGATCGGCTACTTTATGATCAGTTAATATTTTTGAAATAAAACTAATATCTTTATTTTCTACATTTAAGTTTTCAAATACTTTTCCAGACGCGAGTAGTTCTTGAAATTTCACAAGCGTATTATTCAAATTAATTAACTGCCGCATCGGTGGCGATTCAACTTTTAATAATTGATTTAACCGCATAAAAGGTGCAGGTGGTGGATCTGCACGAAACAATCTCGCGCGAATAATTGTAGAACGAAAGAAGATATGAGCTTCACCAGGTGTCTGATCTTTTAAATCCATCAAATCAATACGCGCTCGTTTTTCTGTTGAAGCACTCTTCGTATCTAAATAAGTATTTGTAAGATTGGTTGCTTGTGTTGAAAAAGAATCAACTTTTGCCACATATGCTTCACCCGCCGTTTTTTGGAAAAATTCCCAAGTTTCAGCAGGATCTTCTAATTTCATACAAATTTTAATATTCGTGTTAGCACCAATAGAAGCAGCCTCTTCTTTTGAGGCTTTTTGAAACGCTGGTAAGTCTTGTCCTGCAAAAACAGCAGAAAACCCTAGCGAACGTGCTTGGGCAGGTACCACGGAGAATCCTTTCACGGCATAATAACCATATTCATCCATGATACAAAGAAAAGGCGTAGGCGAATTAGTGGGTTTTCGCAGTATCACATCACTATAAGCCCCCTCCACTTCATCACCTAATCCTGCCGCCATCATTGCCTTTAACGATGCCACAATAACTTTTCCTAAATTTGCTAATTCATCGGGAGATTTTTCCAAAGCAGGCAAAAGCACAACAAGAATACGGCGATTTAAAACGACATCTTTTACATCCACTTCAGCCAAGTTCGTACGAATGATATGCCCATAGGTATCTGCCAAGGAACTAAATACCCGCGTTAATTGCATGGTAATAAAACCATGTTGTTCTAAGACTTGAGATACTTGTTTTCCTTTCTTTGTTCGATCATAACCCGGTAAGTTTTTTAAATAATTATCGATCGGCTCAAGAATAATAGAAGGCGCATCTGCCAAACTAACAGGTTCCTGATTATCACGTAAAAATATTTTATCTATTACTATTGGTTCTAAGCGAGGTAATTCAAAATAATTACGTACTGTATTTGCATCTAATAAAATATAATTTTTGTCTCTGGCATATACAAGTACTTTCATTAAAGCTTCCACGAAAGCAATCGCACGTCCTTTCCACATATCACCATCTGCTGATGCACTGGATTCGGGCATGAGGTTAACAATCAATTGCGCTAACATACTTGAAGAACCCGTGGAAAAAGGATTCATCGTATTAGACAATCGTTTTTCTTGTGGCCCCACAATATCCTTTGCGCCCGTCATAAAGTTGATGAGGAGCATATCATCTTCTCTCCCCATGCGACGCACCATCGAATATATTTTTGCAAACAATGCGTTATCACCCTTTCCATCAATATAAATAAAACCACTACCTTGGATTAAAGAATTTAAAGCAAGCGATACTAACATTTCTGTTTTACCTGAACCTGTTGAACCAAAAATGAGAACATGTGTACGCATGTCTTCATTTGAAAACCATAATTCTTCTTGTGTCCTCAGTTGGTTACCAAAAAAATAAATACCCGCTGCTTTCCTGGGTTTGTTGGTACCAGGTGTAATGTCATTGTAATCCATCAAATAAGATCGCAAAGGTAAGCGATAAGGTAATTTGGCTTTAATCTTAAAAACAAATAAAAATATAATAATACTGGTTAGTCCAATAAGATCCGCAAATTGAGGAAGAAAAAAAGGAGCAACACCACTCAAAGAAAAACTAAATAATAAATTAAAAGGGTCTCTAAAAAAGTCGAGAAACCGCTGCCCTAAGGTACGCGTATCCCGTAATAACAGATGGGGATTCTGCTCGTCACGCTTTTCTAAGCCTCTAGCCATTGATTTTACTCTTCAGGGATATATAAAATTTCTTTCAAAGCGGCATCTAAGGCCTTTACCGCTTCATTCACCATCGGAACAATAATGGGATAACCAAATTCAAGCTCTGCCTTCCAGTGCCCATAAGCCCCGGCTACTTCAATAAACGGGGTTTTACGTCCAACTGTATTTAACATATACCATAATGGTCTATCGAGGGGTTTTAGCCATAAAAAATCAGCACTACTCAGTACACCATCTTCACGCGCAAGCTGAAGCATCGAAGCCAAAACCGTTAGAACATAAGCATGAGAAGAAATAATTTTCTGAACGTTTTTGTGAGTACGATATTTTTTTAAAAGCGAAGCAGTTCCTGAAAAATTTAATTTTCCAGACTTCGAAGAAAATGATATTTGATTTAATAGATCTGAAGAATTTTTGGAATCTTTCGCGCCCCTTGCTGCAAAAATAGAAAATAAAGCTTGCATATGAATAGGTAGAGCATCTATACCATTCCACAAAGGCCCCATTTGCATACTCAAGACACGATGAGCTTGATCAGAAAACAATGAAACATAATATTTTGTTTTATGCGCTAAAATAGCTTCCGCTGTTTCAATCGGCACGGTTTTAAAAATTTTATGTTTTTTCACAAATTGTAATGGCGTCATTGCAGAAGCCCAAGGTCCTTCGTCAATATTCATTTTAATCAAATCTAATTTCATGACGGGTGTGATTTGAGGCCAATTTTTTTCTTCTTCTGTCACCAAGGTTTCCATCGTGTATTTTTGACGATACTGTACGATGGGACTACGTTTAAAAATATAAACTCCTGCGAAAAGAGAAAAAATGAGGATTGGAAATTGATAATATTTTCCTATTTTCTCACTCACTATAAATACTTGATTGACAGAAAGAGTACCGTATGCTTCTGGCGTCAGATTCTCGATAGCCTGAATCAATGGGTCGATTGATGAGGTAAAAAGACTTACTAAATAAGCTTCGTATAATTTTACGTGTATGATGAAGGTAACGATCTGAGTATGATAAAAATGCCAAATTCCCCAAATCACCAATATTACAACAGCAGCAATCCAAAGCGCTCCCATCCCACTATCTTGCTGTGATTGTTGCTGCTGAGGTGCTCCCGCCACAGATGGCTCCTATATTTAATAGAATGATAAATTTCATAAAGTATATAACAGGAGGGAAAAATTAAGAATTTTTTTCTCTAATTAAACGTTTTTTTTCTAAAATATAACAACCCGTTTTATGAACAAAATATCTTATGTTTTTTACTTTTAAAGCATCTTCTTTTAAGGTTAACAATTCGTGACCAAATTTATCGGTGACGATTTTTTCAGGCACTGGAATAATATCGTCTTTATCAATGAGCATGGCTGCATAAGCGTTGTTATAGGTAGCTCCCTTTTTAAGTAGCATATCTTTTACACAAGTCTCATCAGTGTAAATAGGTTTTGAAGTACTACTGGCCAACAAAAATTCCAAAGCATTTTCCCACTGCGTTAATTTAAGTCCATCTGTTTGATAAAGACCGACGTAAACAATTTGTTTGCCCTCAGGAATAATACTTCTTAATTCCTTTTCCTCTTCTTCACTCCTTGCATTTTCTTTTGTTACTAATTCTTGACTTAATTTATCACGAAGATTCCGAATTTCTTTTTCGGTTGCTTTCAAAAATAAACTTTTATCCCAATGCCCTTCTTGGATCAAATTATCCATGATAGAAATAAGTTTATTGTTGGTTGCGCAATCATCTTGTTTGGGTGTCATCATCATCTCTTTATTTCGCTCGTTTGTTTTTTATCGTTTATTTGTGTTTGCTCTAATTGCTGAACTTCTACCAAAGCTTTTCTTATTAACTCTAAATTAATTCTATCATCATCGATTTGGTGCGTAACACCCATATCCTGTACAGGGTCATATTCTTCTTTGTGTTTTCTGTTTTTTTCTTTATAACTTACCAATGTTTGAAGTCGATTGAGCTCTTCAGAAAGCAAATCTTTTACTTCTCTTATTGCATCATCTGTATGCATATATAATTCCTTCAAATAAAACTCTCTTTATGTTTTAGTTTAGTCTATTTTTATTAAGGAAATATTAAAATAGAATTTATGCAAAAAACAACGGTCTAAACCCTATAAAAACCCTAATCATACATAAGTTCATCTAGTGACACGGAGGCAGGATTACCTGAGGCATAAATTAATTCTTGTATAACGTCAAGAATACATAAATAACGAAGTAGATTAGGGGTAACTTCATCAAAAACAACCCGAACCCCCAGCAAAGCATTTTCAGCCTCAGAAAAAGAAACACCTAAGCCATAACCTAAACAAAGAGAAGCAAGCTGATCTGCCCTTCTTGCAATAGCAGGCAATAATCCGGTATCTAAAAAAATTTCCTCAGGTGGAATCACACGTTGATTCAAAGTAAACGTAACTTTCAGCGCTTTTGTAATAAGACATAATTGATTACTGATATCCATTAGTGGCACCTCTAAAAATTAAATTCATGGCGATAAAGTATGAAAAAACCTCCTCAAAATGCTCATTTATTATTTATAAACTCCGCTTTTTCGTCTGTTTTTTCTACCTTTCTCGCTCATAACTTTAATTTTTAAAGGCGCCATTAAGACTTCCACCATTCACGCGCAACACGATGTGGCCCTGCTAAAAAGGACTGGAGCCAACGCCAAAAAACAGGAACAGTAAAACCATAGCGAGAAAGTAAAGCAAAAAAAATCATGGTGCCGATCGCAAAAAAAAATGTCCACCAGTGAATCGCCAATAAGAAAAAAACCAGTGGAAATGCTGCACGTGCATCAATCATAAAAAATCGAGGACTACGTGCAGAGTCACGCCAATGCGTACCATCTTTTATATCCATCAAGTTAATCCTCTTGAATTCACTCTATTGACGTCTGAATTTGCTCTTTCGTGTCATCAACTTTTTGAGTGACAGCTTCTTGAGTAGCATGCACACTTTCTTCCATTTTTTCCTCAGCCGGATTTATTATGTTTTTTTGGATTTTCTCATCAATATCTTCAGGTATCACATCTTCCTGCGCTTTAATTGATGCTGGAATGGGCAATACATCATTGATGATATCTTCAAAAGGTTGAAGATAAGGTATCAAATAAGACTTCGTCCAGAAAGTTTGTTTATGCATACCGCTATAACGCCCTATTAATAATAAGGCAGAAATAAGAAATATCCCGACAATGATTCCAGAAAATCCACCGATCGTTTTGTCCGTTTTGTACAACAAGGCTTTTTCAATTAAATGATTAAATAAATAAAGAAGTAATACACTGATAAGCGCAAACACAATAAAAACAATAAAAAAACCTACTATATTGCGTACGTATTCGTTGTGAATCATATTTTGGAAAAAACTTCCAACAGGATTAGCAAATCTGAAGGAAGCTAATATTGATACGATCCAACAAAGATAAGTTAAGGTGCTGGCTACAAATCCTTTCCTATAACAAAAAATAGCACAAAGTAAGGTAATGAAAAGAATGAGATAGTCTGTCCATATAAACTGTGTAAATAGCATGTCGTTCCCTCTCTTTTGATAGTCTGGATTGAGCACGGCGAAATCCAGATTTCATCATATGATTAAGAGTTTAGATCTCGCGCTTGCCCGATCTAAGTCTTGTTTTAAAAGTTCAGCGGGTCAAATCTTACAATGTCTCCCGTAAAGGAGAAAGCATTTTCTAGTTTTTTTAAGTTTTGTTCTGCTTCTTGTTTTTGCACATAGGGACCAAGAAAAATAATATCCTGAGAAGGGGAAGCTTCTAAGGGCGTCATAAATGCTGTAAAACCTTCTAGGCGGAGCTTTTTAAGCAAATTCATCGCTTCTGATTGGTTTGTTTTTATTTTAATAATCCAAGCAATCGCATTAGATTCAGCATGAAATAATTTTTGAGAATTTACAGTAACCGGTATTTTTTTAAATACCGCTTTTTCTTGCGCTTCATTTGTTTGAATCTTTTTAGGCTCCACCGTCTTTAACTGTATGCTCGGGATATCTGGCTTTTTGGGCAATACAATAAATATTCGAGGATTAATTAACTTGAAATCTACCCCAAACATAAAGAAAAGAAAACCTATCGCCAATATAACACTGCTATTCCAAAATAGTTTTCGAGATAACATCTTTATAATAACCCTTCGAGATCTTCTTCCAGTATTTTTAAAACCCCGCCAACCGTCAAAAAAGAACCAAAAACAAGCACATCATCAGTGGGTTCTAGATGGCAAATCAAATTATCATACGCTTGTTTAAGTTGAGAAAATAATAAAATAGGCGTTTTTGTGATTTTTTTCAAACACTGACCTAGGTGCTCAGCCGAAGCCCCTCGCTCACCCGGCAAAGCAGTTACCCACCATGCATCAATAAAAGGGACAAGGGGGGCTAGCGTGGCCTGATGATCTTTATCAATTAACATTCCCACTAAGGCATATCGACGTTTACTATTTTTTATTTTTTTAAAATTCTCTGCCAATAATATTGCAGAAGCAGGATTATGCGCCACATCTAAAGTAAAATGCACGGATTTATGTTGGATCCGTTGAAAACGTCCTTTTAAATTTATTTTTTTTAAACCTTGTATCACAGCTTTGTTAGGAATGCTATAGGAAGGCAAAAGCAATGAGATAGCTTGCAATACACTGGCAGCATTCTGTAAAGCAATAGAGGGATAAGGCAAATTTTTTCTTTCTTTTCCTCCCACAAAATCCCAATGCTTTTCATGTTGCATATAAAAAAAATCTCTATTTTGAGAATAGAGTTGACACTCTAAACTTTTGACTTCTTCTAATAAAGAAGGCCAGATCACAGGATCACCATAAACGACTTTTTGATTTCTTCTAAAAATACCGGCTTTTTCTCTTGCGATTGAATTACAGTTTGATCCCAAATAATTTGTATGATCTAAAGAAATAGAAGTAATCAACGCGATATCAGGATCCAGAATATTTACGGCGTCATAACGTCCGCCCATTCCCACTTCTAATAATAAAAACTCTAGAGCCGCTTGTTGAAATAAATAAAGTACGGCTAATGTTGTAAATTCGAAATAGGTTAACGTAATATCTTTTCGCGCTTGATTTATTATAGAAAATGCTTCACAAAAGATTTCTGTAGAAACCTCTCTTCCGTTAATTCTGGCACGCTCACAAAAAGAGATAAGATGGGGGGAAAAATAAGCGCCAACAGTATATCCTGCGTTTAATAAAATACTTTCTAGTAATGCGACACAAGATCCCTTGCCGTTTGTCCCCCCTACAGTGATAACAAACCCAGGTAAACGAATTCCTAATTGGTGGGCAACACGTTGGATGCGTTCTAAAGAAAGATCAATGTTTTTAAAATGTAATTTTTCGAGAAACTGTAACCAAGATTCTAAAGAATTAAACATGCCCCGATCGAACTCGCATCACTTTTTTTAGTAATCTTGAAATAGTGGTTCGCAGATGTCGCCGATCAATTATTAAATCGATAGCACCATGGTCAAACAAAAACTCACTACGCTGAAATCCTTCGGGTAATGTTTGACGAACCGTTTGCTCAATCACTCGAGGACCTGCAAATCCAATTAGAGCTTTAGGTTCTGCAACAATAATATCGCCAAGCATCGCCAAACTAGCAGAAACACCGCCCATTGTGGGATCCGTTAAAACAGAAATATAAGGTAAGCGCTCTTCAGATAAACGCGCCAGCGCGGCACTTGTTTTTGCCATTTGCATTAAAGAAAATAAAGCCTCTTGCATCCTTGCACCACCACTGGCAGAAAAACAAATTAAAGGACAAAAATGCCTAAGCGATTGATTGACTGCTTGTGTGAAGCGCTCTCCTACCACACTCCCCATTGAGCCACCCATAAAATCAAATTCAAAACTCGCAACGACTACTTGCGTTTGATCTAAGGTGCCTTCACAGACAACTAAAGCATCCTTTTCATTTGTTTTCTTCTGTGCCGCAAGAAGACGATCTTTATATTTTTTGCTATCACGAAACTTTAATTTATCTTCAGGTGTGATCTCTCCGGCTATTTCATTTGAAGTATCGGGGTCAAGGAATTGAGATAGACGTGTTCTAGCAGAAATACGATGATGGTAATTGCATTTAGGGCATACTTCTAAATTCCGAATTAATTCAGCACGATAAAGAATAGATTGGCATTCTTCGCATTTAGCCCAGATCCCTTCAGGAATTTCTTTCTTTTGAATAGCCTCCGTGCGAATAACCGAAGGAAGCAGTTTTTTAAACCAACTCATTTATTAAGCCCACCTTAAGCTTTAACTGAACCCTATAATAAATATCTTAGATTGTAACAGTAAATATAGTCCTAAACAGTAATATTAGAGAGGTATAACAAAGATTTATTGCCTGTCGAATTCATAAAAAGCGTATTTAAACGTATTTAGATGATGTGAACAGGGAAACTAAAATAAAGTAAATCACTATGCCAAACGGATTTTAAGATGCGAGCTTCTCGAATAGGGATGATGCTCAGATTGCAGCGAGGGTTCACATCTTGAAGTCCGTTTGGCATATGACCTTTCTCCAATAAAAAATTCGTTTAGTCATAAAACGTGATCAGATTAGCTAATTTAAAAAGATCTGATTATAATACCCGGACGATTTTATTACTCTTTTGTTCCCTATGAGCGACATTGAAAGTCAACGTCTACAGCTAAAACAATTGATTGCAAGCGGCAAAGAACAAGGTCATCTTACTTACGCCGATATTTGCGATCATCTTCCCCCTCACATTCCCGCAGAACAAATGAAAGATATTGTAAAAGATATCGCTAAAATGTTACGTGAGATGAATATCAACGTTTACGAATCTGCTAGCGAAGCAGAAACCCTCCCCCTCTCCGAAGAAGTCAGCCACCCAGAAGAAGAAGCGGATGAAGAAGTCGTAGAACAAGCAGCGGCGGTAGTGCTGGCGGCGGCAAGTGATGAGTTTGGTGGTGGTAATGATCCTGTGCGCATGTATATGCGAGAAATGGGCACTGTTGAATTACTCACGCGGGCAGGCGAAATTGTCATTGCTAAGCGTATTGAAGAAGGCATGAAGCAAGTCATGAATGCGCTTTGCCAATATTCAGAAAATATTTCCGATATTTTACATGAATACGATCGAACAAAAACAGAAGAATTTCGCCTTTCCGATCTTATTAATGGATTTATCCTTGATGAAACCTTCCAAGAAACAGAAAATCTTCCTCCCGAGCTTGAGATTAAAGCAGCAAAGGAAGAAGAAGATGTTGTCGTTGCCCTGCCTGAAACTGCAGATGAAGATGCTGAAGGTACAACAGAAGAAGATCCCGAAGGAGGCCCTGATCCTGTTTTAGCAAAAACAAAATTTGATGCTTTACGTGATTTATATGAAGTCACATTAAAGTTAGAAAAAAAACATGGCCGAAACAATAAAAAGGCGATACAACAAAGAGAAAAACTAGCGACCTTATTTATGGAATTCAAACTCATCCCGCGTCAATTTGATCGTTTGATGAGAAAAATGAGAGGTATGTTAGATCAAGTTCGCGAATGTGAACGAGGTGTCATGAATGTTTGTGTTAACGATTGCAACATGCTTCGTAAACACTTTATTGATTCCTTTCCAAAAAATGAGGCCAATTTAAATTGGGTAAAAACACAAATTAATTTAAAAAAAGAGTTTTCTCCTGCTTTAAAAGAACATCAAGATGAAGTCATACGAATCCAAAAGAAATTACAAGCAATTGAAGAAAAAACAAATCTATCGATTCAAGAAATTAAAGAAATCAATCGTCAAATTTCTATTGGAGAAACAAAAGCAAGACGTGCCAAGAAGGAAATGGTCGAAGCTAATTTACGGCTTGTTATTTCCATCGCAAAAAAATACACAAATCGAGGATTACAGTTTCTTGATTTAATTCAAGAAGGCAATATTGGTCTAATGAAAGCGGTAGACAAATTTGAATATCGCCGGGGTTATAAATTCTCAACTTATGCCACCTGGTGGATACGTCAAGCGATCACACGTTCCATTGCAGATCAAGCACGTACTATTCGCATACCTGTACACATGATTGAAACAATCAACAAATTAAACCGTATCTCGCGACAAATTTTACAAGAAACGGGACAAGAACCCACGCCAGAAGTTTTGGCTCTGAAAATGGAAATGTTTGAAGACAAAGTAAGAAAAATTTTAAAAATAGCGAAAGAGCCTATTTCGATGGAAACACCGATTGGTGACGATGAAGACTCACATCTAGGTGATTTTATTGAAGATGCAAATTTATTTTCGCCTTTAGATTCTGCGATTAACGAAGGCTTACGAGAAGCGACAAGGCAAGTATTAACAAGCTTAACTCCCCGCGAAGCAAAGGTATTACGCATGCGTTTTGGTATTGACATGAATACTGATCACACGCTTGAAGAAGTTGGCAAACAATTTGATGTCACACGCGAGCGTATACGACAAATAGAAGCGAAAGCCTTACGAAAAATGCGTCATCCTAGTCGTGCGGAATTATTGCGAAGTTTCTTAGAAGAGAATTCAGACGAAAGTGACAATAACAACATTTAACTATAATGTAGTCTGTAATGAGCGTAGCGAAATTACAGAAAAATGAAACTCAGCGTAGTCCTTTACAATTCAGGCCCATAGCTCAGTTGGGTTTGACGCGAGCGAGGCGAGGCGTCAAACGGGCGACAGGATGTCGCCCAGGGGCACTTTCTTAAGAGAACGATCTAAGGCCAGGATGGCCTGGCTGGTATACTTACAATTCGGGCCCATAGCTCAGTTGGTCAGAGCAGGGGACTCATAATCCCTTGGTCCTAGGTTCAAGTCCTAGTGGGCCCACCAATAAACCCAAGCTTTATTCCCTACTTTTTTAATACCTCAATCAACGCTCTCAAAAAACGCGCCGCCTCTCCCCCTGTCACTGCACGATGATCAAATGTTAAAGAAAGCGGTAAAACGCGATGTACCTCGAACTGGTTTTGAAAAAAAACAACTTCATCACGTAATTTTCCTATTGCTAAAATACCTACTTGCGGAGGGACAATAATAGGGTTGGCATAACGACCTGCAAAAACACCAAAATTTGATAAGGTGAATGTTGCACCCTGTAGAACTTCTTTTGGTAAGCTACGATCCGATGCTTGCTGCTTTAATTCATTAATTTTTTTTCTTAAATCATGATCAGAATATTTTTCAAGATCTTTAATTACCGGTACGAATAATCCTTCTTTGGAATCGATCGCTAAGCCTAAGTTAACTTCTTGAAATGTTTTTTTTGCTAAATGATGGCCCTCAAACCAGGCATTTAAAGCCGGCTCTTCCTTACAAGCATGCATTATTCCTCTCATAATGCGAATAGTAATGTCGGTTTCTTTTTGCCAAGCATGAATATCCACGTCGTCAACCAACGTAACAGCTACTACTTCTTGGTGAGATTGAGACATGATCTGTGCCATCACTTTCTGCGGCCCTTTTAGGGGGATCATGCCCTCTAATAAAGGCTTTTTCATGGCATTTTCAACATCGCTAAGGGTGATCTGCCCTCCCCCTCCCGTCCCTTTTATTTTTTCTAAATCTAATTTGTGACGAGACGCCAATATACGCGCCGCAGGCAAGATTTTTATGACTGTATGGCGATGCAAGGGGGTTATTTCTGGCGTAATTTGATTTAATAAACTATCACCTATTTCTAGTTTTCCAGCAACTGTACCCGCATCGGAGCGTAAGGCTCGTTCTTCCTCTTCAAATTCAACTAAAGGCGAACCAGTGGCTATCACATTTCCCGCCTGTCCATAGAGTTTGATGATTTTCCCCGTACGTGGCGCAGGAACATCAACCACTGCTTTGGCTGTTTCCATGGATACTAAGGCTTGATCTAATTTAACAGTGTCACCTTCTTTTACATGCCATTCACGAATTTCCGCTTCCGCTAAACCTTCTCCTAAATCAGGCAAATAAAAAATTTTCATTAAGACTCCATCACTGTGTAAACCGCTTGCTTGATACGCGATTCACTGGGAAGATATTTTTTTTCAAGTTTAAAATAAGGCACAACTGTGTCGTACCCCGTCACACGTATTACCGGCGCTTTTAAAAAAAATAAACCCTGCTCTGCAAGCATCGCAGCAATTTCAGCACCTACACCACAATTTAAAGGTGCTTCATGAATGATGATACAACGCCCTGTCTTTTCAACTGATGTCAGGATACTCAAACGATCTAAAGGTTTGATGGTGGCGACATCTATCACGTCACATTCAATACCTTCTTCTGCTACTTGTTTTGCAACATTCAAAGTTTCATGCAACATCGCACCCCAACTTATTAAGGTCACATTACTACCATCACGTAATTTAAAACAACGATCTAAAGGCAAGGCTTTTCCATCATTCACCACTGCTTGCTTTACAAGACGATATAAGCGCGAAGGCTCCAAAAAAATAACAGGGTCAGGATCACGAATAGCCGCTAACAATAAACCATAGGCACGCGCAGGCGAAGAAGGGATGACGACTCTCAAACCTGGAATATGCGCGTAAATCGCTTCTGTACTTTCAGAATGATGTTCCGGTGCATGGATGCCTGCACCATAAGGCATACGATAAACAATAGGGCAAGATAATCGCCCACGCGTTCGATTTCGTAATCGCGTTGCATGATTGATAATTTGATCCAAGCCAGGATAGCTAAACCCCATAAATTGAAATTCAGCAACAGGCCTTAAACCTTGACTTGCCATGCCAACACACATTCCCGCTATCATAGACTCAGCTAAAGGTGTGTCTAAAACACGATCCGGACCAAATTTTTTAAGTAAATCTTGCGTTACACGAAAAACACCACCGTTAATACCCACATCTTCACCTAACACAAGTACATTGGGATCGCACTGCATTTCATAGGCTAAAGCTTGGTTAAGGGCTTCTACTAAAGTAATTTCAACCATCTTTATTTCCTGATGCTATCGCCTTTTGTTCTTCTAATTCTTCAGGACATTTTTCAAAATGAAAATCAAACATCACGTCTGTTGTGACAGACGATACCGATTGATAATCCATCACTGCTTGCCCCACTTCTTTTGCACACAGCTGTAATAAACTCTCTTCTTTTTCTTCAGACCAATGTCCCTGTTCTATCAAATAACGCTTTAAACGCCGAATCGGTTCTTTAGCATAGGCTAATTCAAGCGCTTGTTTTGAACGATATCGATTTGCATCATCTGCCGTCGTGTGATCACTCAAGCGATAGGTCAGCGCTTCAATTAGCGTAGGCCCATCACCACCTCTTGCCTTTTCAAGGGCTTCTGATATTTTTTCTCTGACTGCAATGACATCATTTCCATCCACTTGCCAACCTTCAAAACCTGCTGCAATGGCTTTTTGTGCCAGCGTTTTACATCGCGTTTGATGATCACGCGAAACTGAAATCGCCCACTGATTATTTGAAACAAGAAATACGACTGGCAAACTCCATACACCCGCTAAATTCATTGCTTCATAAAAATCACCTTCTGAGGTAGCACCATCGCCACAAGCTGCCACCGCCACACGCGCTTGCTTACGATATTTAAAAGCACACGCCACTCCCACAGCATGCAAATTCTGCGTTCCAATCGGTACTGCCATAGGGAAATCATGCGAAGATTGAAATTGATTTCCTCGCTCATCACCACCCCAATATAATAAAATCTCAGAAAGTGTTACGCCACGCTGAATCTGCGCACCGTATTCACGATAAGCAGGACAAAGTACATCTTCAGGCTTCATCGCGTGCCCCAAGCCTACTGAAACGGCTTCTTGCCCTAAGATAGAAGCGTAAGTTCCTAATTTTCCTGTGCGCTGCAAAGCAATCGCTTTTGTATCAAACGTTCTTATCAAAACCATCAAGCGATAAAAATGAAGTAAGGTGTCAATCTGCTTTGCAAAGCCAGGCAAGCTTGTTACAGCACGCGCTTGTTCATCAAGAAATTGATAATAAGGAATGGAAAACTGTGCTACTTCAATCACAAAAATAACCCCTAGGATCGTTTGTCAGTAAAAACATTATCTTGCAAATATTTTCTTACCGCCGGATCCATCGTATTCCAGGATTGAAGAATGTCCCCCCCCACCCATCGTTCTTCAGAAGCACGACTATGAGATTCCCAAGGCCACTCACTATTAAAATATTCACCCATGAGTACCACAGCAACGATAAAAGAAAAAATAATAATAACCATGTTTTTCCAAAAAAATCCTTGGAAAGTTTTATTTATTTTTTTCATGGCTTCTACACTTAATTCTTCTAACAAATGATAAATGTGCTCTGCCGTGTCTTTAACTTCTTCAAGATCAATTTCATTTAAAGTCTCATGAAAGTGCTGACTCATCTTCTGAACGTTTTTATTAAACTCTGTGGATTCTACTTCAATTTCTTTTATTAATTTTGATCCTAAAGTTTGAAGAGATTGAAGATGCCCTTCTCCTTGTTGTAATAAATTTTCCACATTAATCCGAAAACGTGCTGCCCCCATTTCTGACATGACTTCTTCATAATGCTGTAAGGCATCTTTGATGGATTCAACCGTTTCTTTAATTCGATTTTCACTGTCTGTCAAAAATGATTCTAATTCTTGTCCTCGAAATTCTAGGTTTTTCTCAATTACTTCATAACGCGCTATAAAATCCGTTAATTGTTGCAGAACGCCTTGTAATTTCTTGTTACTTTCTGGATTCAAAGATTGAGACGACGCATCCATAAAAATTTCCTTTTATTAATTACTAAAAAATCAACCTCAAAAGGGTACTTTGACAATCGCTCCAAAGCAAGCCTCAGGCGCTGTTAAGAATTAAACCATTTTTGCAACTGCAATTCTAAAATATCAAGCCCCCCTTTTGTATGCGCTGAAAAAAGCTGGAAACTCATAAGCTCAACATCCTTAAACTCTCTTTCAAGTTTTTTTAATTTCTCAAGCCCCTCATGTTTTGATAATTTATCTGATTTCGTTAACAGAAGATGCAAAGGTAATTGAAGATCTAAAATAAATTTAATAAAATTAAAATCATTTTCTTTCAAAAGATGTCTTAAATCACAAAGCAAGACAATGCCTATTAAACTTTTCCTTTCTTGAAAATAACGCGTTAAGTTTTCTTCCCAGCGTTTTTTAACTTCTTCAGAAACTTTAGCATAACCATAACCGGGCAAATCAACTAAACGATAATTTTTTTTAATTTCAAAAAAATTAATTAATTGCGTTCTACCAGGAGATTTACTCGTTCGTGCAAGCTTATGTCCCACCAAAACATTCAAAGCGCTGGATTTACCTACATTAGAGCGACCTACAAATGCAATTTCTTTGCCTTGATCAGAGACACACTGGCTAAAATACGCAGCGCTTTTGATAAAAAACGTTTTTTTGAAATCGAGTTTTAACATGCTTATTCTCAAGATGACAAATCAATGATTACAAGTTAAGCTTACCCAAACTTAAGGGCACCTCTAATTTTTAGAGGCACTCTAACACCTCTACTGCATTAAAGGGAAACATCATTATGCGTTTATTTCATTTTTATTTATTTTATTTTATTTTGTTAGGTTGCCTGCCTTTAACTACGTCTGCAGAAACATTTACGTTAGGGAAAAATTACAAACTGCTTCTTAAACCCTACCCCTCTACTCATAATAAAAATAATGTTGAAGTAATTGAATTTTTTAGTTTTGGCTGCCCTGCCTGTTATAAAATTGAGCCTGAGCTCCAAATCTGGCTCATTACCAAACCAAAAATAGCTATTTTTGATCGTGTCCCGGCTGTTTTTCATGAAGAATGGTATCCTCTTGCAAAAGCATTCTATGTCTCCAAAAACCTACACATCGCAAATCGCATGGTGATGCCTCTTTTTAAAGCCGTCCAAGAAGATCATCTTGATGCAAATAAAGAAACATTGGCTTTCATATTTCAAAAACAAGGGATTCAACGCGACAATTTTATAGGAGTCTATGAATTTTCACCAGGCATCGATGCACAAATTGCAAAAGGCGCAGAACTCATGCGTCAATACAGCATCATACAAATCCCCACCTTTGTCATTGACAATGTTTATCAAACTGATCTTGCGATGGCTAACGGTGATCCCAAAGAGTTAATGAAAATCATTAATTATCTTATTGCACAAGCAGCGCTGCAAAAAACCAAAAAATAATTTTTACTGGAAACTTTCATGGAAAAAGATGATTTTCTTGATGCACTCAATCCTGCACAAAGAGAAGCAGTTTGCGCCACCCAACAACATTTATTAGTCCTGGCGGGCGCAGGTAGTGGAAAAACACGTGTTTTAGTGCACCGCATAGCCTGGTTGTTAAAAACAACCCCTCTTCACCCTTATAATATTCTCGCGGTTACTTTCACAAACAAAGCAGCTAATGAAATTCGCAAACGCATAGAAAATCTTTTAAAGGCTTCCGTGCAATCAATGTGGGTGGGCACTTTTCATAGCCTAGCGCACCGCCTCTTACGTTTGCACTGGCAAGAAGCACAACTTCCTCAGAATTTTCAAATTCTTGATGCAGACGATCAAGTACGCTTGGTGCGTCGCAGCATTCAATCATTACAATTAGACGAAGAACGATGGACGCCCCGATCTGTTACAAACTTTATTAATGGCAAAAAGGAATCTGGACTACGTCCTAATCAGATACAGGCGCATGATCCTCACACAAAAACATTAAAACAAGTTTATGAAACTTATGAAACTTTACGAAAGCAACGAGGCCTGGTTGATTTTTCTGAATTATTGCTTG
The DNA here is from genome assembly GCA_001801745.1 of Gammaproteobacteria bacterium RIFCSPLOWO2_02_FULL_38_11. Lineage (GTDB taxonomy): Bacteria > Pseudomonadota > Gammaproteobacteria > HIGHO2-12-38-15 > HIGHO2-12-38-15 > HIGHO2-12-38-15. Next base: position 12,628 of record MGYM01000039.1, on the reverse strand, counting down.
CTTGTGTTGAGTTATTAAAAAATCCCAACCTACTCTCTCATTATCAATCTCGATTCACACATGTGCTCGTAGATGAATTCCAAGATACAAACACAATTCAATATCATTGGATACAACAATTCATGGGCGCACAAAACAGTTTGATGACCGTGGGTGATGATGATCAATCGATTTATGGTTGGCGAGGTGCAAAAGTTGAAAATATTCAGCGTTTTAGCCAAGATTTCCCTTCTGCACATACCATTCGACTTGAACAAAATTATCGATCAACAAGTACTATCCTTTCTGCTGCTAATACATTGATTGCCAATAATGATCAACGATTAGGAAAAAACTTATGGACTGCTGGTGAATCGGGTGAAAAAATCAGTCTTTACGCCGCATTCAATGAATTGGACGAAGCTAATTTTGTGATTGAAAAAATCAAACAAAATTTACGTGCAGGCTATGATCGTAAACAAATTGCAGTACTTTATCGATCAAACGCACAATCCCGTGTACTTGAAGAAAACTTAATTCAAGCAGCTGTTCCTTATCGGGTTTATGGTGGTTTACGCTTTTTTGAACGAGCTGAAATTAAAGATGCATTATCGTATTTACGTTTACTCCTCAATCGAAACGATGATACAGCCTTTGAGCGCATTATTAATGTGCCCACACGTGGTATTGGCGAACAAACCCTTGGCATTTTGCGTGATCAAGCCAAACTAAATCAAATTTCACTGTGGCAAGCCATGTTATCTACCTTAAAATCTCAAAGCTTAACAACACGCGCACAAACAGCCTTAGAACGATTTCATCTCCTCATTGAAAGCTTAACAGAATTACTCAATTCACGATCACTGCCTGAATTGACCTCCGCTGTCATTCACCAATCAGGTTTAATTGAACATTACCAAAAAGAAAAAGGTGAAAAAGGCCAAGCACGCATTGAAAACTTAGAAGAACTTATCAATGCCTTACCGGTTGCCTCAAATGAAACAACCGTTCAAATACTCACTGATTTTTTATCAAACGCTGTATTAGAAAGCGGAGAGTATGAAGCAAAAGCGGGTGATGATTGCATACAACTCATGACACTTCATGCGGCAAAAGGTTTGGAATTCCCTGTCGTATTTATTTGTGGTTTAGAAGAAGGTTTATTTCCTCATCCCATGAGCTTAAATGAAGGTAATTTAGAAGAAGAACGACGCCTCTGTTATGTTGGCATGACACGTGCGATGAAAAAATTAATATTAACTTACTCTGAAATACGACGTATGCATGGACAAGAGCATCATCATTCCCCTTCTCGTTTTCTTCGCGAAATCCCCACTGATTTGCTTGATGAAGTACGCCCTGCTAAATTTACTTTCCCAATCTCTATGCAAAAAACAGAACATTCTAAAAATAATTTTTCTCATTTCAACAAAAAACCTGAGGTGGCAGCTGTTAAAATTGCAGGTTTCCACATTGGACAAACTGTTCGACATGCAAAATTTGGTGAGGGTGTTATTTTAAATTATGAAGGACAAGGCCCTCAAACACGCATTCAAATCCGTTTTAAAAAAGAAGGGATCAAATGGCTATCATTAGAATTTACTCAATTAATTGCTTTGACTTAACTTGACTTAAGGGGAAAATATAAATATATGAAAAAACGTGTAAAAGTAGCTCTAACAGGCTCAGCCGGCCAAATTGGCTATGCACTGTTATTTCGAATTGCAGCAGGTGAAATGTTCGGCCCGGATGTTCAAATCGAATTGCAATTACTTGAGCTTGAACAAGCACTCCCAAGCTTACAAGGCATTATCATGGAGTTGGAAGATTGCGCCTTTCCTTTACTCAAAAACATTATTTCCACCTCAGATCCTAATTCTGCATTTAAAGATGTGAACTGGGCAATCTTAGTGGGCTCTAGCCCTCGAAAAGCCGGCATGGAACGTTCTGATTTACTGAAAATTAACGGCACTATCTTTAGTGCTCAAGGAAAAGCATTAAACGAATATGCAGCAAATGATCTTCGTGTTTTTGTGGTAGGGAATCCTTGCAACACAAATTGTCTTATCGCACAACACCACGCGCCGGACATCCCAAGAGATCGTTTTTATGCCATGACCTTATTAGATGAAAACCGTGCACGAGGCCAACTTGCTAAAAAAGCAAATGTCCCCGTTTCTGAAATTAATCACGTTGCTATATGGGGAAATCACTCAAACACACAATTTCCTGATTTCTATCATGCAAAGATCAATCACAAACCTGTCACAGAAGTTATTCGAGATTTAAGTTGGTTGCAAAATCAATTTATTTCACAGGTACAACAACGGGGCGCTGAAGTAATTAAAGCACGCGGTGCTTCCTCTGCTGCTTCTGCTGCCAATGCCGCATTAAACAGCATACGCCATCTCATTTCACAAACACCGCCAGATGAATGTTTTTCTGTGGGATTAAACAGCGGTGGACTCTACAATATTGATGACAATCTTATTTTTTCATTTCCTTGTCGGGTTACTCAAGAAAAACCACATATCATTCAAAATATAGAGCACAATGATTTCGCAAAAGAAAAAATCCAGATAACCCTGAATGAACTTCGAAAAGAACGGGATACCATCAAAGATCTTGGTTTAATTTAAAAAACAAGATATTGCATGGGATGTTTTTTTCGATTGCCACTGCAGCTTGATATTCTTCTGCAAAAAAAAACTCTGACAACCTAAAATGATTTATATCAAGGGGGTTTTTTTTTACATCTATTGAAAAATCCTGGAATGAACTTATCCCTTGGCCTAAAGCTTTGACGTAAGCTTCTTTGTATGTCCATAAACGATAAAACATATCAAGCAGTTGTGCACTAGGTAAATTTTTTAAATATTGACTTTCTGATAATGAAAAAAAACGCTCTGCGATTTTTAAAAAGTTAACTTCTCTTTTTTTAAACTCAACATCGACTCCTACTTTTCTTTTTTTTGAAAAAACATAAATTATTTTCTGATGAGCATGGCTTAAATTAAAAAGAAGATCATTGTTTTTTAAAGACGGTTTTCCTTTTTTTTCATATTCAAAAACAAGTTCTTTTGGATGACACTTCAGATAATACGCCAATAATTGCCTTAAAATACCTCGCGCTATGATGAAATGGGCATGTTGGTTTTTAATCAACTCTTCTTCATTTAAAAAGAGTTGATAAGCAGAGAGTTGTCCCATAAAATCATTCACATCAAGTAAAATGACATGGACATCTGCCTCTCCCAACGCATCACTAGAATCAAACGTCTTCCACGTTTTAAGCATGTTAAAAGGTTATCTATGCAATTAAAGGGGTTCATTCTAACGGCTCTTTATACTTTACGCCAAGCAATTTTTGCCGGCATTGTTTTATTGATTTTGCTTGCTTTTTTCAATAAATTTTCTTATCACCCAATTTTTAATGCCATCGGTTTGTCTTCAATTGCATCCAGTATTTTTATTATTTTCACTGCACCACACACACTTGCAGGTCAAAACAAAGCGATTGTGGGAGGTTATGTTATTGCGATTAGCCTAGGCATAGGATTTCATTTTTTATTGACGCATCATTTCCCCTCGCCTTCAAGCTTCTATTATGCTTACTACCCTGTGATTTTAGGCGGGTTAACGCTGACATTAACATTATTATTGATGGTAACTTTACGCATGCCTCACCCCCCTGCGGCTGGTTTTGCGCTGGGTTTAATTCTTGATAACTGGGAATTTCAAACTTTACTTATTGTCGCCTGTATCATTGCCGTGCTTGTTCTATTAAAAAATATCTTAGATTTCAAACCACTTATCTCATAACAAGCCGGGGCGGGGAAGGAGCAGGGGTAAATGGATTATTAGCTAATTGAATGATTTGAGAAGGAACGACGACTTTTTGAAGCTGTAACTGCTGCTGTTGCTGCTGTTTGCGCAAATAATCTTGCACAACAATGTGTAACAAGCGATTCCTTAATTGATCAAAATACACTTTCACACGTGCCGTAAAATTATTTCTCTCTGACACAATACCGTATAAATTTTCCCATTGAAAAAAATCCAAATCCAGATGTGGCGCACCTGAAGGCAACAAAGGCATGCCTCGATGAAGATAAGGCATCTCAGGGTCCAGATAAGGCATCCCTAACTCAAAGTGCGGACTACCACGATGCAAGGAAGGCATATTAAAAAATTGAAAATGCTCGCCCGAATGCACACTCGGCAAGCCTTGATGTAAAATAGGCTCACCTATTTGCAAATAAGGTTCTCCGGCAACAAATTTTCGTAATTGATTATATTGCTCAATCGTAAACTCAACTTCTATGCCACGCCCCATGGTTTCCAGATCAACCTCAAGCTGTCTTTTGAAACGTTGCATTAAAGATTGATCTAAATGCGACTGTGGCAACAAAAAAGAAGAACTGGGGTGTTTATAGATATGATAATAATGCATGATAGGATCAAGCGTTGCTGTGCTTACCCTCCCTTGATTTTGTCTTAGGAAATGAAGTTGTCGTGCTGATAAAGGCTTACCTTCTCGAAAATTTCTTATAATCCTCATAACAAAATCATTTTGAGGAAATAATTGGGGGGACCCCATCATTTTCATAAATATCACCCTAAGCAAAATCCAACAATTTTAATTATGGGAGTAAAAAGTAGGAGAAACAAGAAAAATAACCAAAAAATTAATCAATTTCGACAAAAACTTACAAAAAAATGACGTTATATCAGATCTATCAAATCTTTTTTCTCTCTTTTGTTATTTAAGATAAAGTGAATATAATGGAGGTTGACTCGAGTACTTGACGGTTCGTCTTCGTTCTTAACCCGTTAAGCAATTTTTCTGGAGTTACAGTCCCTACCATCGGTGTGCAAGCTCACTTTAAGTGAGAAGCCTAATGATGGTATATATTACTCCACCTTGAACACTGGGTTCAGGGGAACAAGATTAGGCTGTCAAGTCACTCGGTCTTTATGAAAGAATTACCTTCAAAAAAACTATTGCGTTCCCGTTTTCGTCACCATCGTCAAACCTTAAGCCCTACCCAACAACGTCAATGTGCAATTCAAATAACCCAACATCTTTATTTTCATAAATTATTTAAAGAGAGCCAAAATATTGCAAGTTATTATGCTCATCAAAATGAAGTTGAAACAAAGGGTATTTTAGAACAAGCACAACAAACAAAAAAAATAATTTATCTACCTGTTTTACAAAATACAACAAACACACTTCTGTTTTCAAAATACACGCCAGGAGAAAAATTAATTTCAAATTGTTATGGTATCCCGGAACCAGAAAATAAAAATTTTATTTTTTCTTCGAAATTAGAATTAGTACTTGTACCCCTCCTGGCTTTTGATATGCAAGGAAACCGTTTAGGCTCAGGTCAAGGCTATTATGATCGCACTTTCGCATTTCTAAAAAATGATGCTGAATGTAAAAAGCCTGTTTTGGTGGGATTGGCCTATGAATGTCAAAAGGTGGACTGCCTCCCTGTCGAAGCTTGGGATATCCCTTTAAGCTACCTTGTAACAGAAAAAAAAATATATGAATTTTAGGCACACCCTGATAAGCATTTACTCGTCTCAGAAAAAATTCCCACCCGTCCGAGCACAACACCAAATATCCACACGCTTAACCCCTCCCTGCATTAAAGCATTCGCACATGCCGCCACCGTTGAACCGGTCGTCATCACATCATCTACGAGCGCAATATGTTTATAGGGTAAAGGCTGAAGTAATCTAAAGGCATTCTTTACATTTCTTCTTCTTTCTTTGACTGAAGGCGTATTTGATTGTGGCAATGTTGCTTTGATTCGAGCACAGGAAAATACATCGATAGGCAATTTTAATAAAGTTGAAATTGGCCGAGCAAGCTCTAAAGCTTGATTATAACCTCGTTCTTTTAAACGCTTTTCATGTAAAGGCAGAGGGATAATACATTCAGGAAAAATATCGTTTTGATAATGCTGCAATAAACACTCAGCCATCAATACTCCGAATGTCTTTCCTAGCGCTAAACATTTTTGAAATTTTAACAAACTGATACAATAGGCAATCAAATCATCATAATGAAACAATGCGATCGTTCTAAAATAAGGGGGCGTTTGCCTCAAACAAACACCACAAAAACGCATTGCCGTTGGCAAAGGTTGCCCACACTTAAAACATACATAAGTAAGCCAAGGGAGATCGCGTTTACAAGCTTGGCAAAGGCTTATATTATTCTCTGCGGGGTTTGCACATAAAATACATTGGCTTTGGAAACAAGACTCTGAAATAAATTGCAGAATTAAATTAAAATTTATTTTTCTTATTATCTGGACAAACGACATGACAACGGCTCCAAAAAAAATTCGATCACTTTATTTTTCTTCGTTAAAACTTTCGTTTCAACTCTATCCTCAAATAAAACTACTATTTTTGGGTATATTGTTGATTGGAATTGTTTTTCATTTTAGCTCTTATTATTTCGAGTTTAAATTTATTTTACCTTATTCAAAACAAACGCTTTTGTTTTTTTCTTTTATTTCTTTTATTTTTTATTCTTTTATAGCATGCTTGATATTTAATATTCATTATAAAAAAATAACTTCTTATGCTATTGCATTTAAACAATCTATTAAAATACAAAAAAAATTATGGCAAGGTATTTTTACCTTCATGCTTCCTTTTTTACTTTCAGTTTTACTGACAAAGATCGCTCCCCATTTTCCAAAAGACAGGACATTTTTTATACTTTTGTTTTATTCAACCGGCTTGTTTCTAATAATTTGGGGAATTTTATATTTTCCTATGGTTTTTATCTATCTTTTTGCATTACTTCGAGAACCTTCGCTGTCTTTTAAAGAATCTATTAACTACACTCGTAATTTGTGTCTTTCAAACTGGTGGCGCATCGTTATTTCAACCATTTCTTTTTATATGGTTTTCTTTATTATTTTTGATTTAGTTTCACATTTTTATATTTTTCACATCGATAAAAATCACGTTATCCTAAGTAACCTTATCATGATGTGTGTGATTTTTTATTTTTTTTATCCTATTCTAATTTCATTTAGTTTGTTGTTAACAGACGATTTACAATCTCGAAATAATTTGTGTGATGTCACAAAAAATAAATAACCTCATGAAAAACAAGAATTACGCAAAAGCTGGCACAGACTGCCCCATCAAAGAAGCACGATACGCAAGATAGTAAGCTCCTCCTAAAAAAACAAGATTTTTATCTTTGATAATGGCAAGCGGGAAAGAACGGCGTTCATTAATATAAGCAGGACTTGCTAAAATACCTTTTTTAAGTTGTGGGTGCAGTGCTATTTCTTCATGCTTCAATAAAACACCTCCCGTCATCCAAATACCTCCTGAGGGCATAAAAATTAATTGTAAACTTCCAATTAATAACCCCAAATACCACGCCAATAAAGCAAGCGTTTCTTCTGCAAGTCCCGCACGCAATAAATCTCCGACTTCATGAGGCAAAAGATGATCTTTAGAGGCTGTTACAAATTGATGTAAACGTGATGTCCCCTGGCCTGATAATACTTTTTCAAATGTAATCGATTGATTCGGAGAAATATCTGTTTGCGTTCTTAAAAAATCAATAAATTCTTTATGTACTTGAATTTCATCAGGCATCGCACGCGGAGGAAAAGGAATCCCAATATGCCCCACTTCATTTTCACCTAACCAAAATTTTTTTCTTTCCAATAATAAGCCATCTTTAAAACCTAATCCTGTTCCTAAACCAAAAACAACACGACGACCATAGGGATTTAAAACACCGGGATGGATAAAGGAAATTTGATCAGGATCCAACAAATCTGCGATGAAGGTCGCACACATCATCGGAACATAATCATGTACCACCGTCATCGATGACCATTTTCGCGATTTTGCTAATGCTGCAAATTCCATGGGGTAGGGATACCCATTCGCTAAATTTAATGTGTATCCATCATAAATACCCGCCCCAGCAATCATGATTTTATCAATATCAGAAAATCGTGTTCCTAAATTATTTTCTAAGCCTTGTGTTAAATCATCTAAAGAGAAAAAATCATTTAAATATAAAGAAGTGCTCGTTATAAACTTAAATCGCTCCATGAAAAGATCAACTTCTATTATACCTACCGCACATTTTGTCGCACCTAAATCCCAAACTGCAATTGTTTTTTTCCTGGAAACTTTACGCATGTTTGATCAATCCTAACAAGCTACTTTTAGAGGTACACTTAAATAAAAATTCATGCCCCTTTAAAATTTTCACATCCCCCTTCTGCTCAATTCTTTTTTCTTCTTCTCCCAAATTAAAAGCAAGCGCTATTTGTTGTGATTCATGATTTCGTTCAAACATTAAAATATTTCCTTCAAATCGTAAATCATGAATGTCACCGTAAAGCAAAGCTGCTTGTGATTTTCGCCAACGCAAAAATTGCTTACAAAATTGTAATACTGAATCAGGATGATGTTCTTGTATGCTCACTGATTGCATCAAATGCGGCAAATAAAGCGGTAACCACGGCGCTGCATTTGAAAAACCACCCTCTTTCGTCCAAGGCATCGGTGTACGACAACCATCCCGTCCTTTAAACACAGGGTAAAAACGAAGGCCGTAAGGATCTTGCATTTTTTCAAAAGGCACTTCCGCTTCAACTAAACCTAATTCTTCACCTTGATATAAACAAATTGTACCGCGCAACGAGAATAATAAAGCCAGCAAAAGTTTGCTTAATGTATCCGTGGGTTTGCCATGACTAAAACGCGTTGCAACACGTTGTACGTCATGATTACTGAAAGACCAACAAGGCCAACCATCTTCAAGATGTTTCTCCAGCTCAAGAATACAGTCATAAATAAATTTCGCAGAAAAATTGGAAGAGGCATCCAATAAACGAAAATTATAAACCATGTGTAAATGCTCTTGCCCTTTCACATAATTCGCAGCTGTCACCAGGCAATGATCATCCGCCACTTCACCTATCGTCACTGTGTCTGGATAACAATCCATTAATTTTCGAATTTGTTTCAAAACAAAAAAATTTTCAGGACGCGATTTATCATAAAGATGATATTGACGCCCATAGGGATTATCCGGCGGCACACCTTCAGAAGAAGGTTCATGGTCAGCACGCAAAAGATTGTCTCTCAAATCTTTATCATGAATATAATAATTGGCCGTATCTAAACGAAATCCATCCACACCACGGGAAAGCCAGAATTGCCCTACTTTTAACATTGCTTCTAGTACTTCAGGATGATGGAAATTTAAATCAGGCTGCGAGGAAAGAAAATTATGAAAATAATATTGTTGACGTACTGAATCCCACTCCCATGCTTCCCCTCCAAACACAGAGAGCCAATTATTCGGGGGACTTCCGTCAGGCTTCGGGGAGGCCCATACATACCAATTTGCTTTAGGGTTGCTGCGATCTTTTCGACTTTCTATAAACCAAGGGTGTTGCGCTGAAGTATGGTTCAATACCATATCCATCAATACCCGCAACTTTAACGCATGCGCCTTTTGAACTAAGGCATCAAAATCTGCTAAGCTTCCAAAAAGAGGATCAATTTCATAATAATCAGAAACATCGTATCCAAAGTCTTCTTGAGGTGATTTCAAAAAAGGCGAAATCCATATCGCATCCACACCTAAGTCAGCAATATAAGGAAGTTTTTCTGTGATTCCTTGCAAATCACCAATTCCATCGTGATTACTATCAAAAAAACTACGTGGATAAATTTGATAAATGATGGCGCCATGCCACCATTTTGGATGCTGAATTCTCATGACTTAAGGGCGCCTCTAAAAATTGCTTTTTTGCATTATAACTTTGTTACACTCATTTTTAAAATGCTCATTTACTCGCTTGCAAACTGCGCTTTTAAAAATGAGTGCGCCTCGTTCTAACGCAAAATTTCTAATTTTTAGAGGCACCCTTAAGAAATACTTTCTTGTGTTTGCAAATGCGTTTCATCTTCGCTTTCAGGCAGCAAGCGTACTCGCAAGGCTAAAGCAGATGCCAACAACATACAAACACCACCACATACCACGGCTAAATAACGTTCGCCACCTAATAAATGTTCCATGACCCAACCAAAACCTAAAGAAACGATTACTTCAGGTATTACAATAAATAAATTAAAGATTCCCATGAAACTACCTAATTTTTCTCTGGGTAAAGAACGCGACACTAAAGTGTAAGGAATACTTAACATGCTACCAAATGCAATTCCCACGCCCAACATCAATAATAAAACTTGATGAGGTGTTTTGATAAATAAAATAGAAGCTAAAGCCAAACCACCACACAATAAACATAAGGCATAAGTAAATTTAGGTGTAAAACGAGAAAGTAACCACGGCAAAATTAAAGAAGAAAATAAAACGAAAATACTGTAAGCACCAAAACATACATTCACCCACACCAAGCCCTGCTCATATGCGGCTGTCCCCACTTCTGCATGAAATACTTTATGAATAACCGCCACCGGTAAATATAAAAACATGCAAAACATGCCTGCCCAGGAGAACATCATCACCCAAGACAAATCTTTCATGACCGTGGGCATGTTCAAACAATCTTGTTTGAAATTTCTTAAAAAAGCACCGATGCTAAATTTCGATTTCATTGTCACTTCCGGCGCAGTTTCTTTTACTGTGAAAAAAGTCCAAAACATTGTGAAAATTAAAACACAAGCACCGATCCAAAAAGAAAATTGAATTAAACGAGGAACACCTTGCACAACCACCTCGTGTGAAACAAAGAAAACATGTTGTAAAATCCAAGGGAAAACAGAAGCCAACACAGAACCTAAGGCAATACAAATACCTTGAATTGTAAATCCTAATTTTTGTTGGTGTACGGGTAATACATCAGGAATCAGCGCACGAAAAGGACCCATACCCACATTAATCATCGCGTCTAATAACCACAACAAAATCGCCGCCATCAAGATACTGTGACACAAAGGCATTAAAAACAAAGCGACAGTGGAAAAGATAGCCCCTATTAAAATATAAGGACGGCGGCGCCCCCAACGACACCAGGTATTATCACTCAACCAACCAATGATGGGTTGAACTAACAAACCCGTCAGCGGCGCAGCAAGCCATAAAATGGGGATTTGATCGGGTTTCGCACCTAATGATTCATAGATGGCACTCATGTTAGCCATCTGTAATCCCCAAGCAAAATTAATGCCTAATAATCCTAAATTGAGATTCCATATTGTTGATCTTTTCGTTTCGACTTTTCCCATTTTTAGTTTTCCTCAAAGTTCCATGAAGTAGGTCACTATTGTTAAATTTTATGGAAATGTCAATACTATACTCAACCATAAAATCATTTTTGAGAATAGATGAGTACGCTTGATTTTTTAAATACAATCAATGAACGGGTCATAGAACGTCTCCATTATATCCCCCTCAAACCTAAAACAATTTTAAATTTAGAAAAAAACAAGGGAAACTTAAGTCATTTACTCAAAAAAAAATTTCCGCATGCAACTATTTCAGAATTCTTTCCAACACAATTACAACTTCCCTTTCAAACACATAGCATCGATTTAATTTGTTCAACGTTTACTTTAGAGTCTATACTCGATTTGCCCATTTTTTTCAATGAACTAAAACGTGTACTAAAACCTCACGGCTTGTTTTTGTTTTCTACCTTGGGGCCAGACACATTAAAAGAATTACGCCAGGCCTGGCAACAACTCGATCATTACGACCACGTTAATTTATTTTATGATATGCATGACTTAGGCGATATGCTGGTCAAATTAAAATTTGAAAATCCCGTCCTGGATCGCGAAGACATTACTTTACTTTATCCAGATTTAATTTCTTTATTTAAAGAAATAAAACAAGCCGGATCCGTCAAAAAATCAAAACTGGTTTTTCCTTTTTTAACAGGAAAAACTGTTTTTAAAAAATTAGAAAAAATTTATCCTAAAAATAAAGAAAATTATTTTCCTACCACTTTTGAGGTTCTCTACGGACATGCCTTTGGCTCCATCAGCTTGCCTGAAGACGAAGAAAAAGGAATGACACGGATCTCAATCGATAAAATCAAAAGAAGCAAGACTAACGAAGCTTAACTACTTTTGAAATAAACAAATCTGCCGACCATAATTTCAAAGAAGCAAGTTCTGCTTGTTTAATAAAAGGAGAAACATCATCTAGCGTTTTATTCCAATCTATTTCCTGGATTTTTTTAGTCAACTGTTTCTTTAGCCAGGTTGAATTTACTTTTTCATTTTTTTTTGCCCAAGGCCCTGCCTGATCAATCGCATTTTTAAGAAATAAATAATTAACATCAACGTCTTGCGACATATACCAAAGAAAGTCATACCAATCACGTCCTTTTATATATTGACGACATAATAATGCATGAAGTTTTCCTGCAAACAAACTACTCTTATCCAACGCACGTACGGAAAATAATACGGGAAAATCAAGGTATTTTAATTCAAAGCTGGCACCCAAAGGAGGGTTCACATCAATTTCCAATTTGATTTTTATTTTTTTTAATGGACCTTGTTGTGGTTTATACGATAAACCTAAAATTTTTCCTATCGAATCATCTTTTAAAAAAGCCAGCCGTACATTTCTATCAATATTATCTCTATCAACAATCT
>MGYM01000038.1 GCA_001801745.1 Gammaproteobacteria bacterium RIFCSPLOWO2_02_FULL_38_11 | reverse complement strand
ATAAAAAAACAGTGTGGTTTCACGAAAAAAAATCACACGATATTAAATGAAGAAGCATAAACTTTCCTGTGTTTTCTGAGGGTTCGCATCTTCATATACGAGAGGTATGCGCCGATCTTTTTTGCTCGACTAGTTAAGCATTTGGTATCACTGGTTGCTTACCATACCAAGCAATTGGTTTTTTATGCTTAAGCGAGTTTCGCGCTTACAGCGCTTGTGATTTGTGGGAAATTCGATACCCAAGGTTACGTTGTGCTTCGCACAACTCACCTTGGGCTAGGCGCGTTCCGCGCTGCCAGGTCTTCGACCTGGTAGACTCATCATAAATAAATTCTTGAGGGTTTTATCAGACCGAAAGCCTTGAGATTGAAAATTAAAATTTGAGTTTATTATAAAAGCGCGATTACAGTCATTGCGAGAAAAACACACCCCTTATTTTAAAAAGAAGAGAGAGCTCCTTGTGTTTTTCGAGGCAATCCAAACTTGAGTTCTTATTTAGTAACACACTAGATTGCTTCAAAAATGCGTGAATTTTCTTGTTTTTTTCAAAATCATAGGACGCATTTTTTCGCAATGACAGTTCCACAGGCCGAAGGCCTGGCAACGAAGTTTAGCCCAGCCAAAGGCAAGCAAAGCTTGCCGCAAGGCTGGGGTAAACAAATATAAACATAATTTAGCGCTGTAAGCGCGAAACTCGTTTTTTTAAGTGCGGTGAGCATAGACCTGGCAAGATTTTCTTACAGCACTTTGGGATGGCAGTATTGTTATTTCTTAAGTTGTTGGGGTGAGACGCTGGCTGCTGTTGTTTGTCCGGAGGAGGGTTGGTTTGTCAATAACCCCTTAAAGTCATTGTTTTGACACAACGCCCATTCTCCCAACCTGACGCGGCCCGCTGAAAAGCTGATGAGCGTTATTAAGAAGCGTGTCGTTCTTCGCTAACTGTTCTTTTATGTCTTTTACTAAGTTTTTTTGCATTGGTATATCTCCTACGTATTAGTTGGGGTTATTGCTAGGGAGTTGCTGCGCTTGTGGTGTAACTGCTCGCACTGCTGCTTGTTACCACCGTTGATGATGAGGAAGCGGAAGCAGCACTATTGCTACTGGTTGCGGATGATGCCGCACTTGTTGCTTCTGCTGGTACGTGGCAAGGGTCATCCCCCTTGTTCCGAATCTTTCGATTTTGCTTGTATTCCCGGAACATGTTTCTACGGTCTATCTCTTCTTGTGACGGCGGCGAGACAGTTGCAGCGGCTTGGGGCGGTTGTGCTTGTTCGCTCGCTCCTGCTAGTAGTGTAGATGTTGCTGCTGTTACAGAAGAGCTTGTGAGTGGTTGTGCTTCAGCAGCGGGAGTGACACCTGCTGCAGTATCTGCTGCTGGAGATGTTGCTTGTGTTGTTGCAGAGCTCGCTGGTTGTTGTTCAGGTGCAATGTTGGTTTGCGGTGCATGACTTAATTCTTTTTGTAACCTATCTACTGCTACTTCGCATTGCCTAATTGCCTCTCTATTAGTTTTCTCATTTTCTTTTAGCTTCGTGTTTTGATAAAGAAAAGTGATAAGGCAGCTTGCTATCAAGAGCGCAAGACCGCATCCAAAAGCAACCAGGGGAAAGAAGGTCATGGGAAAAAGAAGAGCAAAAGCTATAAGAAGCCCAAAAAAAACACCGAAGGAAATGCCTATCCCAGGCCAGAAAAGCTTGTTCCTCTTTGTTTCTTGTTCATCATTTAAAGCAATAAAAATTTGTTTTACATAAGGTTTAAGTGGTTTTAGGTCGATTTGCGATTTGTTGCTTGAAGCCTCTTGTAAAAGAGAATTGAATTTTTCATAAAAGTACAAAAGTCTGCGAGATTGTCCACGGCTTAGGTTTTCTTGTTGCTGAGACGGTAATTGATTTTCTATGTTAGAGAGGAGGAGGGCTTCTTTTATTGGGTTCACGTTGAGACGTGACTGCAATTCCTGCTTCAGCGTTTTAAGGGTATCTGTCGGAGTAGAACCAACTTCATAGGAAAGATATTGAAAATATTCAAGAATCTTCATGATAAACCTTCATTCATAGAAAAACAGGCGCGTTTATATTAACACGTTATATTAAAATAAAAAAATATTTTTCTGTTTTTTTTCGCTAGTTTTACGCTGAAATATTAAGAAAAAATTAAATAAAATTTTTAGAGATGCCTTTAAACTTACGTCTTCATCTCACTCGTTTTACTAAAATAATTCCCGCGCATAAAAACAATAAAGAGGGGAGTGTGGCCGCAAGAAAAGGAGGGAATTGATAAACAATACTCATGGGACCAAAAAAAGAATTTAAAATATAAAAGCCAAAGCCCATCGCCACCGCAACAATCATTCGTAAACCCAAGGTCGCAGAACGTAAAGGACCAAAAATACAAGGGATCACCAGAAAAACCATGACTAAACTCGCAATGGGTTGCATGAGGTGCTGCCAGAAGATAAGCCAGTATTCATTAACATGTAGTCCATTGGCTTTTTGATAAGAAATAAATTTATAAAGTTTAGGTAAAGATAATTCTTTGGGATCAATCTCCGCTGTGCGAATAAAGCTGGGATTTAAAGTAAGCTTTATTGTTTCTTCAGGAATATATTTTTTTTCAATACGATCTTTAAAAAAAACACTTTCTGAAATAGTTTTTAATACCCAATCATTTTTATGATAATACGCCTCCGAGGCATAGCTGGCACGTATCAATTTGTGATCGGGAGAAAACTCATAACGCGTGATGCCTTCTATACGATTCCCCGGCAAGATCGATTGGATATGGATCATGGTGTTTCCATGTTTCAACCAAGTGCCTTGTTGTGTTGTGATCGCCTGTCCTGCACTTATTTGTGAAATTTTTCTTTTTTCTGCTAAATGCGTTAATTGCGGCGCAATAAACACACCTAGCAAACCTACAATAATAATCATGGCTAAAACCGTTTCTAATGTGATAACAGCAATTTGTCCGACAGAAACACCACTGGTGCGCAATACCATTAATTCATAATGTACCGCTAGGTTACTTAAACCCACCATTACACCTAACATCGCCGCCATGGGAAATAATTTATAAATCGCTTGGGGTAATTCAAGTAATACATAACAAAATGCTTGGAGAGGACCATAATCACCTTGACCCAGATCATGTAATTCCGCAACGAAATTCACAAAAAGCTGCACTGTCAAAACAGCAGCAATGACAATCAGCGTGGAAAAAATAATGGTTTTACCTAAGTATTGTTGCAAAATTTTCATGCGATGAATCTCTTAAACATTTTTTTTCTTGTGCGCCACAGGCGAGGGAGATCCATTAACAAAATAAAGATAAGCAGCAACATGGCCGCGTGTACCGACCAAATACCTAAGCTAGGCGGTATGTCACCTTGCTCAACCCAGTGTCTGGCGACAAATAGCATATTGGCATATACCGTGAAGATGAGCAGGGCAGGCAGGATTTTTGCAAACCGGCCTTGTCTGGGTCGCAACACACTCAAAGGAATGGCCAATAAAGCCAGTAAAATCGTGGCAACCGGCATTGCAAAACGCCATTGGAATTCTGCATAAGCCAAGACATTATTTAATTTCATTTCATGCAGTAATTCTGAAAAAGAAACACCCTCCAACTGACTACGCACGGGGGCTGATTTGCTGACGATGCGTAATCCATATTTTTCGAATTGCCCAATATAAAAATCTACTTCACCTGGTTTGCCTGAATAACGAAATCCTTCTGTGGCAACAAGAAATTTATCTTGTGTTTTCTGATCAGGAATCGCATAACCTCCTGATGCAGAAATCACATCCCAAAAATCAGGTTCATTCTTTTTTTGTTGCGCAACAAAAATATTATTTAATTGTTCATGATCGCGGCTTAATGTTTCGATGTAATAAACTTGTCTGCCTGAAGAATCTGATTGAAAACGCCCCTCTTGCAAAGTTTGAATAAGATTGGCGCCGCGTGATTCTGCCATAATATGATTTCTGTAAATCAATAAACGGGGATCTAACCATAGCGTTAAAAACGAAACGATGAGACTCATCAAAATTGCAATTTTTAATGTTATTAATATTAATTGTCTTTGTGTCATACCACAGGACATTAAAGCATACATTTCATTGTCGTTATAAAAACGGCCGTACGTCAGCAAAATACCGAGAAATAAGCCCAAAGGAAGAAGAAAGGCAAGCAAGTAAGGAATGTAAAGCAACATTAAACGGGGCAAGACACCCGCCAATAATTGGCCTGAAGCCGCATCAGCGAGGTAACGCACAAATTGATTGCTAACAAAAATAAATAATAAAATGATAACTACAAATAATAAGCTGTTGATGACTTCTTTCGATAAATACCGCAAAATGATCATAGACTTGAAAATTAAACCCCGGGTAAGATAACTGTTTTTATTATTCTTGTAGGAAAAAAATGAATTATACCATAAGCACCGACCCTGCTTCACAACAATCTGTTGATTGTCTCCTGTGTCCTGTCAATGAAATTAATGAAAATGGGCCGCTTGAAGGCACTGTCGCTTCTTTAGAGAAAGATAGCCAGGAAAGCTTAAGTCACTGGATAAAAGAAGGGGATTTTTCAGGAAAATTGGGCCAAACATTGTTGTTACGACGGCTTCCTTCCATCAAGAGTCCGCGCGTTTTACTCATAGGATGTGGCCCGCTTAAAAAATTCACGCCTACGCAATTTTACCAAATCATCACAAACAGCATAAAAACCATCGCGTCTTTAGGCATCACATCCTGTTGTTTTTCTCTTCTTGAAAATAAAATTTTCTCTGAAGAGTGGCAGATTTATCATGCTATTTTAGGTATCGAGCAGGCCATGTATACGTTTGATCGCTTCAAAACAAAAAAAGATCCCGCATCGAAACTCAAGAATATTTCTTTTGGTGTGACAACAAAAAATAAAAATCTAGAAACAAGCCTTACAAAAGGTTGGGTTGTTGCCTCTGCTGTTAAACGCACACGTGATTTGGCAAATTTGCCCAGCAATGTTTGTACGCCAAGTTTTGTAGCACAAGAAGCCTTAGCACAAGCACATCAACATCCCACATTAAAAGTCACTGTTATGGAGCGTACTGAGCTTGAAAAGTTAGGCATGCGCGCCTTTCTTGCTGTCGCACAAGGCAGTGAGGAAGCACCCAAATTTATTGTGCTGGAATATCAAGGCGGAAAAAATAAACCCCTCGTTTTTGTAGGCAAAGGCATTACCTTTGATTCGGGTGGAATTTCCTTAAAACCTGGCGACAACATGGATAAAATGCGCTATGACATGTGCGGCGCTGCCACAGTGCTGGGGCTTCTTTCTGCAGCCGCAGAATTGAATTTGCCTTTAAATCTTGTGGGTTTGATGCCATGCACAGAGAATATGCCTTCTGGCAA
>MGYM01000037.1:54859-58059 GCA_001801745.1 Gammaproteobacteria bacterium RIFCSPLOWO2_02_FULL_38_11 | reverse complement strand
TGAAAGTCTTTGCTAAACATCAGTTATCATAAAGTGATAATCCCGCCATCTCCTTGTGTGTTATGGCAGGATTTTTTCTTCGATAAAAATTTTTAATTTTCTATTAAAATCTTTCGACATCGCAGATGAAATTAATTTTTAAAATTTATTTAAAGGTAATATTTCATTCACCACAACGATTTTATCGCAAGCGCGGCAGATTTCTGTTGAATAAGAACTTCATGCATTTTTTCAAGCACAGGCAGCGTGAGATGATGACGCGAGATAAGTTGATATAAACTTTTTGTATTATGATACCCTTCTACCAGTAATCCTACTGTCTTCAACGCTTCTTCTACCGTTTGTCCTTGCCCTAACGCTAATCCAAAACGACGATTGCGCGATTGATTGTCCGTGCACGTTAAGATGAGATCCCCTATGCCCGCGACACTTAAGAATGTGTCTTGCTTGGCACCCATCGCTTCGCCTAGACAAATCATTTCATTCAATCCACGTGTGATGAGCGCACAACGCGTGTTGGCACCATAACCCAAGCCATCACTCATGCCTATCGCAATCGCAAGGACGTTCTTCACTACTCCCGCAATTTGAGCACCTATCATGTCTTGGCAGATATCTACATGGAAATAATCATTTGTTAATTTGTCACGCCACAACATCGCAGATGCAATGTCTGCACTGGCTGCTAATAAGCTCGTGGGCAATCGTTCTGCCACCTCTTTGGCAAACGTAGGGCCTGTCAATACAGTACATGGCACTCCTTTTCCAAAAACCTCATGAAATATCTCATGCGCTAAACGATCAGGGGGGATTAAACCTTTTGTGGCCCAAGCTATCGGTACAGGTTTATCACTTATTTTTTTTAAATTGATTAAGGTATTTTGAAATACGTGACTTGGCACAACAATTAAAATCGCTTGCACCTCTTTAACTGCAAGCGATAAATCACAAAAAGGAATTAAATTTTCAGGTAAGCGCTGAGAAGGTAAATAATCTGAGATACGCGTTTCTTTTAATTTTTGATAATGTGTGGGATCAAACTCCCACAAATACACCGTGTGATGATTGTGCGCTAATACTAATGCAAGCGCCGTCCCCCAAGCCCCCGCCCCTAATACCGCAATCGTCTTAGCTTCCTGCTTTTCCATGTTTATCCTCTAAGTCGATTCTTTTAGCGATTCCGATTCCGATGCCGACACGCCAACAGTCTCTTGCTGTTGAGTCTGATTATAAACGTCAAGATCTAGTTCTCGCTCATGTTTTGCAATCACTGTCGCAGCAAATAAATCTCCAATCACATTCGTGGTGGTTTGAGCCATGTCATTAAGACGATCAACGCCCGCAATCAAAGGAATGGCACCTAAAGGCAAACTCACTGAACTCATCACAGCACTCATGACTATAATGCCCGTGCCAGGAATACCACCTGCCCCCATACACGTCAGAATAATACTAAATATGATCGTTAGATATTGCACTAAACCTAACTCTATACCATACATATTCGCAGCAAATACCGTGGCAACCCCTAAATAAATAGATAAACCATTTAAATTTAATGTCGTTCCTAAAGGCAATAAAAACCGGCCGATGCTCGGCGAGATCCCTAAGTTTCCTTCCGCTGTTTTCATCGTGACAGGCAAGGTGGCCGCACTGCTGGAACTGGTAAAAGCAAGCATCATTGGGTGCATGATGCCTTTGTAAAATTTTATAGGATTCAATTTGGCAACATACGCTAAAAAAGAAGAATAAAATAAAAAACAATGTAAAAGACAAGCAAGATATACTGTCAAGACAAGTTTAAATAACGGAATTAAAGCACTTAAACCAAACTCACCTGAAACCCAAGCCATTAAAGCAAAAATACCTAAAGGCGCAAAACTCATGACAATGCTCGTTAGCTTAAACACAACTAATGAAAATGCTTTAAAAAATTTTGCGACAGGCTCTGCAGCTTCTCCCGTTAAATTAATCGAAATGCCAAGCAATAAAGCAAAAACTAAAATCTGAATAATATTGCCATGTGCAAATGCACTCACAGGGTTAGAGGGAACAATATTAACGAGCGTTTCAATAAGCGTCGGTGCCTGTTGCAGGCTGGCAGGTAAGGCTTCTTCTAATTTTGGATGAAAATTTTTTCCTGGCGATAATGCAGTTGCAAGCGACAATCCTATTATTGCCGCAGAAGCCATGCTCACGGTGTATAACAAAATGGTTTTTAAACCTAAACGCCGCATACGCTGTGGATCATTAATCGATAAAATCGCACAGACAATTGCAGTAAATACGACAGGCGCCACCATCATCGTGATGGCATTTATAAAGAGCGAACCGATGGGTTTGAGGTAGATTGCATATGGGCCCAGTAATAAGCCCGTCGCAATCCCTCCCAACAATGCAACAAGAATTTTTTGCCACGAATGAAGATGATGCCAAGCAGAAAAAATAAACTTTAGCCCACTCATTCGTTAACCTTCCCTAATATTGCTAAATTATTAGGTTCTTTAAAATTATTTATATTTTCTTTTATATTCACCACTTCGCTTTGTATTTCTCCGTTAAATTTCGCTAAATCTAATTCATTTTCAGATTTGGCAATCATGGTCGCCGTAAATAAATCCCCTGTTACATTTGTGGTGGTTTGAATCATGTCGTTGATACGATCAATACCTGCAAGCAGAGGGATCGTTCCCAAAGGAATACCAATCGATGTCAATACGGCACTTAAGGCAATGATACCTGTCCCCGGCACACCCCCCACCCCCATACCGCACAACAAGATAGTAAAAAGCAAAGTGATATATTGCGTCACACCTAAATGAATGTGATAGATGTTAGCGCTGAATACGGCAGCAATACCCAGGAAAAGCGATAAGCCATTCATGTTCAATGACATGCCTAAAGGCAAAAGAAATCGTCCTAAATCAGGTGAAATACCTAAATTTTCTTCGGCTGTTTTTAAAGTGACAGGCAAAGTCACCGCACTGCTCGCACTTGAAAAAGCAAGCATGATGGGATTGGTGATCCGTTTGAAAAATTGCAATGGACTTAAACCCGCGCCGTATTTAAGCATAGGGCTATAAAAGAGTATCCAATATAAAATACAGCCTAAATAAATCGATATCACTACTTTTAATAACGGTAACAACGCTACAACGCCAAACTCACCTGACACCCAAGCCATTAATGCAAAAATTCCA
>MGYM01000037.1:34360-54840 GCA_001801745.1 Gammaproteobacteria bacterium RIFCSPLOWO2_02_FULL_38_11 | reverse complement strand
CAAGCTGTGTGAGTCTCATCACAATACCGGTAAAAGATCGAATAAACTTAACAACAGGTTCTGCCGCTTCTCCCGTTAGATTGATCGCAAGCCCTAATAATACCGCAAATACTAAAATTTGAAGTATATTGCCATGCGCAAATGCATTCACTGGATTGGAGGGAATGATGTTTACAAGGATATCCATAAAAGCAGGCGTTTGAAGATCAGAAGGAACACTCATTTCATTTAAATTTAATTGAATGTTTTCACCTGCCCCTAAGGTTAATGCAACCAAGATACCCAGCAAAGCCGCCATTAACATACTGCAAATATATAAGGTCAAGGTTTTTAAACCTAAACGACGTATGCGTTTCGGATCATTGATCGACATAACAGCAGAAACAATCGCCGTGAATACCACGGGCGTCACCATCATGTTGATGCCATTAATAAAAATAGAACCTATCGGCTTTAAATAGATAGCATGTGGCCCCACCAAAAGACCGGTGCTAATACCCGCTACTAATGCTAATAAAACTTTTTGCCACGACTTTAGTTGTCCCCACGTGGTAAGAACCTTTTTCATTGTCTTTGCTATCACAGCGTCCCTCTTTAAGTTTAATTTACAAAAATTAATAACCTATTATTCAATGATATATTTTTTGCCCAGCTCACATCATAAAGTAATCTTAGGGTCCTCTGTCAAGAAAAACGCAAAAATTCTATTAAAAATAACATTCCCCTAAGCTAAAGTTTTTATTAAAAATAATATTTCCTTAAGATAAGATTAGTACATCACCAAGAATAAGAGACCAAATTTAAGAAATACCCATTGCATGCTTAGCAATACGATGTTTTAAAGGAGGAAAATATTCGATTAACGCGCTCACCCCATTTCGAGCTAGCTTCATTGGCCAATACGTTTGAGAAAAAAGACTCACTAAATAATGCGTAAACCTTTGTGTTTTCTCTTGATTACCTTCACGACCCGCAGAATAACGTGCTATTAAATCATTTTCATAGAGCTTCTTATTCAAACTCAAGCCGTCACAAATCACTTCTGATAAGAAGCTAACATCTCGTAGCCCTAAATTAAATCCTTGCGCCGCAATAGGATGTAATGTGTGAGCCGCATTACCGACAAGGATCCAACCTTTTCCTCCTTGCAAACACGCAGAAGAAGATTTTAAAGGATAGGTTATACGTTGTCTTACACCCCTGAATTTCCCTAAACGATAACCAAATTGTTTTTGTAATCTTTGTAAAAATAATTCATCTGGGAGAGATAAAATCTCAGCAGCCAAAACAGAAGGCGCACTCCAAACCAAACCACTCTGTAAACCAGACAAAGGTAAAAACGCAATTGAACCTTCAGAGGTAAAACGCTCATAAGAAATAAATTCATGTGCTCGATTTAAATTGATCTTAGAAACAATCGCTGTTTGCTCATAATCAAATTCTTTGGTTTTTACTTTTTTTAATTTTCTAATAATGGAATCTGTCCCATCTGCGCCCACAAGCAAATCAGTTTTTAATATTTTATGTTTTCCCTGATGCTCAATTGTAATTTGATGCGCCTGCTCTAATTCAATCAGTGAGATGATTTGACTGTCATAAAAAAAAGTAAGCGAAGAAGCTGTTTTTAAGGATGTCTCTAATACACGCTGAAGTACGCCTCCTTCAATAACATAAGCTAACGCAGGCACACCCTCTTCTACTGAAGATACATGCGTCATACCAAAATGACCTGCGTCTGAAACTTGAATCGTGTAAATCGGCACAGCATGGTTTTTTATAAAATCACCCAGACCTAAACGATCCAAAATAAGGTAACTGCCGTAAGATAAAACGATAGAACGAAAATCAGACGTGTTTGAAAATTCAGGCAAACGATCTAAGATCGCAATATTTAAAGGTAAATCACGAAGTAATAAAGCAAGTGCGGTACCTACAAACCCTCGACCGACAATGACGATATCAAAAGAATATTTACTCACGTTAACATCAATGCTTCGATATCTTTAACGGTACTTGGCAAACGTTCTGTTAATACTTTACTGCCTTCTTCTGTCACAAGCACATCATCTTCTATTCTCACTCCGATGCCACGCCATTTTTCTTCAACGTCTTGATTATTCGCCGAAATATATAATCCTGGCTCCACAGTCAAAACCATATTAGGACGTAACTTCCGCCATTCATCATGAATTTTATAACGACCCACATCGTGCGTGTCTAACCCCAACCAATGCCCTGCACTGTGCATATAAAAAGGCAGATGCGCTTTTTTATCAATTAATTCTGCTTTCTTTCCTTTTAACAAACCTAAATCGATTAAACCCAAAGTGAGGATATCAACAACCTTTTTTTGCATTTCATCCCAGCCTAATCCCGGCCTTATCATTTTAATCACAGCTGATTGCGCATCTAATACTAATTCGTAAATTGCTTTTTGCGCAGGACTAAATTTTCCACTCACCGGCAAAGTGCGCGTTACATCAGAAGCATAATTTTGATATTCTGCACCCACATCAATTAAGACTAAATCTTCTTTTTTTAAAATTGCAACATTATCACAGTAATGCAATGTGCAGGCATTGGATCCACTCGCCACGATCGGCTCATAAGCAAAAGAACGCATGCCTTGCATCGACATGGCATAGGCCATCTCAGCTTGCACTTGATATTCCCACAACCCCGGTTTTATTACTTTCATTGCATGCAAATGCCCCTCAACCGTGATCTGCGCAGCTTTACTCATCATGGTAATTTCAGTTTCACTCTTAAAAAGTCGCATTTCATGCAGCAATAAATCAGAACTGAAAATACATTCCGCTACTTCACCCCCTCGCCGTCGTTTGTTTTTTATTTTTTTAAAAGTTCGAAATAGCTGACGATCTAAACGATGATCATCATTAAAGGTGTAATAAAGGAAATGACTGCCTTCTAAAATTTCTACTAATTTTTCTTCAAAACTTTCAATAGGAAAAGCACTGTCTGCTTTATATTCTGAAACTGCGCCCGCCTGCCCTACACTTTTGCCTTCCCACATTTCTCGCATAGGGGAAGCCGAACGACTAAATAAAATATATTCCCCTAAACTGTTCATCGTATGAAAAACCGCAATTGCATCCGGCTCATGAAATCCCGTCAAATAATAAAAATCACTGTTTTGACGAAAAGAAAAACGACTGTCACCGGTACGAATGGTTTCTTTTGCACCGGCAATGATAGCAACACTGTTTTTTCTCATATAAGAAAAAAAGATTTTACGACGACGAATAAATTCTTCTTGAAGAATCTGCATATACATCACATCCTATTTTGCATGCATCCATGCCAAAGTCGTGTCTAACATTCTGTTAGAAAACCCCCATTCATTGTCATACCAAGATAAGACTTTCACTAAACGTCCTAAAACTTTTGTACCCGAGGCATCAAAGATAGAAGAGGCCGGGTGATGATTAAAATCAATCGATACTAAAGGCTCATCCACATACGCTAAAATATTTTTTAATGATGTTTGTGAAGCGGCTCGCATAAGTTGATTTATTTCATGTACGGTTGTATCGCGTAATGCTTCAAATGTGAAATCTACCACCGAAACATTTACCATGGGAACACGAATCGCAAATCCATCCAGTTTTCCTGCCAAATCAGGCAGTACCAATCCAATCGCCACAGCCGCACCTGTTTTAGTAGGAATCATCGATTGAGTTGCAGAGCGCGCACGCCGCAAATCTTTGTGAAACATGTCTAACAACGCTTGATCATTTGTATACGCATGCACTGTTGTCATCAAGCCTGTTTTAATGCCTATGTTTTCATGCGCGATTTTTGCAACTGGCGCAAGACAATTCGTCGTGCAAGAAGCATTTGAAATGACGGTGTGTTCTGGTTTTAATAATGTGTGATTCACGCCGAAAACAATCGTTGCGTCAATGTCCTTTTCCCCCGGCGCAGAAATAATCACTTTCTTGGCACCTGCCTCTAAGTGAGCACTGGCTTTTTCTTTCGATGTGAAAATTCCCGTGCATTCATACACAACATCCACTTTCAATTCCTTCCAAGGTAATTGACGCGGATCACGCTCCGCTGTAATCCGGATGAGATCACCATTCACTTCCATGCAATTTCCATCACTGATGATGTTGCCGGGGAAGCGTCCGTGTGTGCTGTCATAACGAAGCAAATGTGCGTTTGCTTCAGGCGTACCTAAATCGTTGATCGCCACAATTTTAATTTTATCTTTATGCGGCCCTTCATATAAAGCACGCAGAATCATTCGACCAATACGACCAAAACCATTTATCGCTACATTTATCATTCTTCACCTCTTATCATTTCTAAAAGTTTTTCAACTGTGAATCCAAGCGCTTGATATACTACATCAGAAGGGGCAGATTCCCCATAACGATCCAAGCCCAATACTTTACCTTGCATTCCTACAAATTTATACCAATATGCCGTTGCACCTGCTTCAATTGCAATGCGTTTTGTTTTCGAGGAAGGTAACACCGTTTCTTGATATTCCAAAGGTTGTTGACAAAATATTTCGGCACAAGGCATCGATACAACACGCACTGATTTATGTTGAGTTTGTAATCGTTTTGCCGCTTCTAATGCAAGTGAAACTTCAGAACCTGTCGCAATAAAAATATATTCTGGATTTTCATCTGCTTCCCATAAAACATAAGCACCTCGCGATATCATTTCAACTTGCGCATCGCTACGATGTTGTGAGGGACAATTTTGTCTTGAAAATAATAAACAGCTTGGTCCCAGATGTTCAATAGCGGCCTGCCAAGCAACAACACTTTCTGTTGCATCACAGGGGCGCCATGTTCTTAAAC
Source organism: Gammaproteobacteria bacterium RIFCSPLOWO2_02_FULL_38_11 (assembly GCA_001801745.1). Lineage (GTDB taxonomy): Bacteria > Pseudomonadota > Gammaproteobacteria > HIGHO2-12-38-15 > HIGHO2-12-38-15 > HIGHO2-12-38-15. The sequence continues at coordinate 50,005 of MGYM01000037.1, read as the reverse complement.
CTGGCGTCAAACGTAACATGGAAATATGCTCCACCGGTTGATGCGTGGGACCATCCTCGCCTAAACCAATAGAATCATGCGTAAAAACAAAGATCACCCGCTGTTGCATGATAGCTGCCATTCTCACAGCATTACGGGCATAATCCACAAAAGTAAGAAAGGTGCCGCCATAGGGAATAAAACCGCCATACAACGCCAAACCATTCATGATGGCACACATACCAAATTCACGCACACCATAATGCAAATAATTTCCTTTTTGATTTTCAGCATTAATAACACGCGAACCTGACCAAGCTGTTAAGTTCGACGGCGTTAAATCCGCAGAGCCTCCTAACAATTCAGGCAAAATCGGGCCGAGTGTATTTAAAATAATTTGTGAAGATTTTCGCGTTGCCATTTTTTCTGACTTTGCTTGCATCGTTTTCTTTAATTCATTTATTTTTTCTAAATAATTTTCAGGCAATCGTCTTTCTTTTCGACGCAAAAACTCAAATGCCAAAGCAGGATACATTTGTTGATATTTTTTAAATAATGCTTGCCAGGCTTCTTCTAATTTTTTCCCTTTTTCTTTTGAATCCCAAGCTGCATAAATTTCAGGAGGAATAAAAAAAGGCGCATGATGCCAATTTAATTTTTCACGCACCAAGACAATTTCTTCTTCACCCAAGGGCGAACCATGTGCCTCTGCTGTGTTCGCTTTATTCGGCGCACCAAAAGCAATTTGCGTTTTACAACAAATTAAAGAAGGTTTGTTTTTTTCATTTTTCGCTGCTTTTATTGCGTTGGCTATTTTATCAGGATCATGCCCATCGATATCCGAAACAACATGCCAGTGATACGCGTGAAATCGCTCTACTACGTTTTCTGAAAACCAATCTTTAACTTCACCGTCAATGGAAATTCCATTGTTATCCCAAAAAACAATTAATTTTCCTAATCCTAAGGTTCCTGCTAACGACGCCACTTCATGCGATAAACCTTCCATCAAACAACCATCACCCACGATAACGTAAGTGTAATGATCAACAATAGGAAACTCAGGGCGATTAAATTCTGAAGCCAAAGTGCGCTCACCTAAGGCCATTCCCACCGCATTTGCAAACCCTTGCGCAAGAGGTCCTGTCGTCGTTTCTACACCGGGTGTAATACCATATTCAGGATGTCCCGGGGTTTTTGAATGTAACTGGCGAAATTGTTTAATGTCTTCAATAGAAAGTGCATAGCCTGAGAGATGCAACAAAGCATAAAGCAACATCGATGCATGACCATTTGATAAAACAAACCGATCACGGTTGACCCAGGAAGGATTAGCAGGATGATGACGCAAGAAGTCTTGCCACAAGACTTGCGCCACATCGGCTAAACCCATGGGCGCACCAGGATGACCTGAATTTGCTTTTTGAACGGCATCCATACTTAAAGCACGGATAGCATTTGCTAATTGTTGACGCGTCATCATGATAGGCAGGTAAAATGGCGTCCCCAACGGGATTCGAACCCGTGTTATTGCCGTGAAAGGGCAGTGTCCTAGGCCTCTAGACGATGGGGACAAAAATGTTTTCGGAATACCTTACTTCCTGTAATTCGCACAGCAAGTGACAGGCTACTTTTGGTGGAGCTAGGCGGGGTCGAACCGCCGACCTCTTGCATGCCATGCAAACGCTCTACCAACTGAGCTATAGCCCCCCTTTTGCGAACTCTCACCGGGCCATCCTTGGCCCTCTATCGCTCTTATGAGAAACGCACCCTGGGCGACATCCTGGTCGCCCGTTTGACGCGCGCCGCTTGCGTCAAACCCAACTGAGCTATAGCCCCTTTGCAAAAAAAAGAAGTGAATTCTATGAATAAGCTTCCCACACTGTCAAGGAAATCCGCTACCGTATCTTCGCACACGCACAGGTTCAGACATGATAGAAGGCCTTCTTGAACGCGTGGGCGTCCCTGTCGTGCCCGGCAATGACAATGCAAAATCGGCAGAATCGGCAGAATATACAGAAGACACCTCTCGGGCATCATCAATCTCAACACTCTGTTGTCTTGTCATGCCCCACCTAACAACCCTTCTTCCATCGGTTTGCTCACCATAAAAACGAACAACAGGTTCTGTCGCCCTTCTGAAAGAAGGGCGCGGAAGCACGCGGGGATACCTCGAGGAGGAACGCTGTAAATCCAACACAGCAGGTCCAACGGGTGGACGTGCGTCTGGTTTTAAAGACGGAATTGAAACAACTTCTTCTTTATCAGAAGAAGTTGATAGCGAAGAACTTGAAGCCGATAAATTCATTACTCTTGTTTGTTGTGTCGGCGCAGGCAGCACTTTATTTTTTTTTTCACAACAAAAACAACAAAAAAGGGTTTTTAGAAAATCCAAAATACTCAAGAAAAAATTTTTTATTTTCCCAGAACGACTTGGATCTTCTGACGGTTTCATCCCTGACTCCCTTACTGTAATTTTTTGCTTTTACACAAAAAATCATTAGCAGGGATAGATCATTGGCCTAACTTAATACCTTGTTCATCTAATTTTTTCAAAAAATGCATCTCAATAGCCACTACTTCCTCGGCCAACAACGTCTTATGAGGATGCACATATTTAACAACAAACAAGATCGCCTTTTTATCTGGGCTTACACCCTTCCCCTCGTACACATCTTTGATTACGATGCTTTGAATCAACGTGCTTGTTTGTTTTATCACTTCTTCCACACACGCCGCAGGCATTTTTTTATTTAACCAAAAATTATATTCTCTAATGATTGCCGGATAGGGTAAGCGCGAAGCAATAACACGTTTATCCTTTTCCAAGCAATCTAAGTGTAGTTCAAAAAAGAACGAAGGCGTCGAAATTAATTTACCATTCAAAATTTTATCCCAGATCGCAGGATTGACTTGTCCTGCATAACCCACTTTTTTATTTTTCACTTCGATAACAAAACTCGACTGGGGTATAAAAAAAGGAAAACTTTCATTTTTTAAAGTAAAACTCAAATCCATTTCTCTTAAAATCAAATTCAAAAAATTATTAATATCATTAAAACCATACTCAATATCTTGCATCAACCCAAAACCACGATCAATATGTACCCCCGTGAACAAAAGCCCTAATGCCCTGGGTTCTTTAAAACATGTTTCTTGCGTGCTATCTGAAAAATAAATTTTATTTATTTCAAAAAGTCCTAAATTTTTATTTCCTATCGAGTAGTTATAAGCCATAGACTGCATCAAAGAAAAAAGCAAAGTAGGACGCATTAAAGCAAAATCTTGAGATAAAGGATTTTGCAACACGATCTCTTTTCCAAAAAGAGCATCATTTTGAATTCCTAAAATCTGTAATGACGCCTGGGGAATAAAACTATAAGCGATCACTTCATCAAACCCCAACCCTAATAATACAGATCGAACTTGAAGATATTTTTCACGAAAATTATTTTTTATGTATACAGTAGGTAGTTTTGGTAAAGTGGGTTGGATATGGTGGTAACCATAAATACGCGCAACCTCACCTATCAAATCAATTTCGTTTTTAATATCAAGACGGTAAGCTGGAACAGAAGCTCTTACAAATGATTTCATGATGGTTGTAGAAAAATAATATTGACTTAAGCATGAAGCAATTTCATTTGTCGTTAAATTTACACCCAGAATTTCATTTACTCTCCGTGACGACAAGAAAATCTTATTTTGTTTTTTTTCATCTTTTCCAAAATAATACATTGTCGTATGCAACACACCGCCCACCACATCGATAAGCGCATTTTTACATTTCCAAAGCACAGAAGTGATTTGCGTCGCATCAATGCCCCGCTCAAAACGCAATACCGAAGGTGTTGAAATTTTTAAATTACGCGCTGCCAAACGTATTAACACCTCATTAAAACAGGCTGCCTCAATTAAAATAGAGGTCGTTTTTTCCGTGACACTCGCTATTTTTGTACCGATGATGCCTGCAACAGAAAGAACATCACGCTCATCTTCAATCGTAATCTCACCTCGTTGCAAAAAAATCTCATCCCCTTTTAAAGTCAGCGCTTTTTTGGGCGTTTTATTAATTTGGATCGTCAAACGATTTTTAATTTTTGAAAGATCATAAGCATGCAAAGGCTGTCCTGTTTCAAACATGATGAGATTCAATAAATCCACCACGGGATTCACACTGTTAACCCCCATGACAGCCAACACACGCACAATGTTTTCAGGTGTTTTTACATTGTTATTAATGTCTTTAAGAATCACAGCAGCAAAATGCGAACATCCTTTCTTACTCTTAACAACGATAGCTAAGGGGAACTGATCAGCGTGAGACGGCATATCCACCCATCCAGAAAATAAATCCGGCGCAGAATGTTTCTTAAATGCAGCAACCTCCCGCAACAAACCTAAATAAGAAAGACAAAAAGATCGATTTGCTTTAACTTCAATGGTGATCGCCGTATCTGTTTCAAACGGCATGACTTTCTTAACTTCCAAACCTTGCAAATTTAAAATTTCTAATAACTCAGGAAGTTCAATTTTTTGGGCGCTTAACTGATTAAAATGTTGAAATGAAAAAGTAAACATATTTTATTTTGTCCATAAAGAAACATCGTTTTCATAAAATCCACGAATTTCAGTCATATCATAATAAATCATCGCAAGACGATTGATCCCCAAGCCAAAAGCAAAGCCCGTATAATTTTTTGGATTATATCCCACCCCAGAAAAAACATTGGGGTGCACCATGCCAGAACCTAAAATAGTGATCCACCCCGCATTTTTACAAGTACGACAACCTTGGGTTTTACATACAGGACAAGACATGTCTACCGCCGCACTGGGTTCGGTGTAAGGATAATAAGAAGGACGAAAACGTAACTGCGTCTCTTTACCAAAGAGCAAGGTGATAAATTCAATGAGCACACCTTTTAAATCTGAAAAAGTAATGCCTTTGTCCACAACCAAGCCTTCGCATTGATAAAACATCGGTGTATGTTGCGCATCAATATCATCTACACGATACACATTTCCTAGAGAAATAATTTTTAAAGGGGGGGGTTGTTTTTGCATCGTGCGAATTTGTACATTTGAAGTATGTGATCGTAATAATTTATTTTCTCCGTGAATATAAAAAGTGTCTTGCATGTCTCGCGCTGGATGATGCAAAGGAATATTTAATTTTTCAAAATTATTTTCTTCGTGCTCTATTTCAGGACCTTCCACAAGCGAAAAACCCATGTTTATAAAGATCTCTTCTACACTCAAAGCAAATTGCACAAGAGGATGAGAACGACCTCGCGTGAATTGTGTCTTATAAACACTGGGGTCAAAAAAAACAGCCGGCGGCGGTGATTGTTCTGCTGATTCAATATTCGATGAAGAAAAGTGAGTTTCAAGATAATTTTTAAATTGATTTATCAATAAACCTGCTTGGCGTTTTTCTTCAGGATCTTTTATTATTTTAATTTCAGCATATAATTCTTTTAATATCCCTTTTACATATTTTTTATGTAAAGCCTGCCGCGATGAAAAATCAAAACTTGATTTGAAATCCGATTCAAACGCTGCTTGCAATTGTTGAATTTTCTGGGCAAGTGAACTCAAAGCATCTTCCTCCTTGCTTGTAACATTAATTGCTTCATTTCAATAACAGCTTGCTTTATTCCCACAAATAATGCACGGCCCACAATGCCATGCCCAATATTCAATTCGATTATTTCAGGTATCGCCGCAATAGCTTCCACATTATGATAATGTAAACCATGCCCCGCATTCACTTGTAATCCTGCCTCATGCGCAAAACACACCGCTTCTTTTATAATTTTCAAAAAATGCGACTGTTGATGCAAAGAAGCATCAGCATACTCTCCTGTGTGTATTTCAATCCAAGGCGCATGACAGCGTAATGCCGCTTCAATTTGCTGACGGCAAGGGTCAATAAACAAAGAAACCTGAATACCTGCTTGACCTAAACTATCACAAGCTTCTTTGATACGCGCTTCTTGCTTAACAACATCCAAGCCCCCTTCTGTTGTTAATTCTTCTCGTTTTTCAGGCACCAAACAACAAGCGTGTGGTTTTATTTTTTTTGCAAAAGCCAACATCTCTTTTGTCACCGCCATTTCTAAATTCATGCGCGTTTGTAACACTTCATTCAACATCAGCACATCACGTTCTTGAATATGCCGACGATCTTCACGTAAATGAACCGTAATACTGTCTGCTCCGGCCATTTCAGCTTCCATCGCAGCCAACAAAGGTTCCGGATAACGCGTCTTACGTGCCTGACGCAGCGTGGCAACATGATCGATATTCACGCCCAACAAAATCGGATAAGGATTCATATGAAACATTCTCGACTTTTCAACGGTTTTTCTCCCAACAATGGCGCCAAGGCCAATCGCATCAATTGTTTTGCTTCTTGCAATTCATGTTGATGTTTAAAACAGGCATGATGCAATGCCAATAAACTTGCACCAGAAAAACAAGGCTGGGAAACAACACCGGAAATTAAACATTTAAATCCCACGCCCGGCGTAAATAAATATTTCTTTTCAGGATCTACCAAGACACCTTGGAGATCATGCGTCAGCGTTAAACCATAACCTAATTCAATTAATAAATTTTTTTCAAAAAAACGTAAAACCGAAGAAATATTGACGGATTGAGATAGAGATTGCAAGGTGAACTCATAGGTTTTATACAAGCCCGGCAAACTATCGCCGCGCTGCAATAGTCGCACCAATACTTCATTTAAATAGAAAGCACTTAACAATGCCTTCCCAAAAAGTAAGGTGGGTACACCCCCCGATTCGATGTGCGTCAATTTCATGAGTTCTGTACGCCCTTGCCAAGACAATAATAAAGGAGAAAACAATTGTAATAATCTCCCTGTTTTATGTTTTGCACTTCGCACACCTTGAGCAATCAAACTTACTCGCCCTTGCTCTTGGGAAAAGGCATCTACTAACATGCTTGAATCGCGGTATTGACGTAAATGTAAAATAAAGGCAGGCTGTAAAACAAATTGATTCATATATTCCTATTTAAATAGATTTAATTTATGAATATTCTTGCGTTTGATACCTCAACCCACACCTCCTCTGTTGCACTGTCTATTCAAGCAAAAATAAAAACAGTTTCACTGACGACAAAAGGACATTCCAGCGATTCTATTTTAGAGCTAATCCACTCTCTTTTAAGTGAAGCACAGTTATCTCTTTCACACATCGACGTCATTGGTTTTGGACGCGGGCCAGGCAGTTTCACGGGTTTACGTATTGCTGCAGCCTTAGCACAAGGTTTAGCTTGCGCCTATGATATCCCTGTTGTCCCTGTTTCAACTTTACAAACCTTAGCCCAGACGGCTTACACAAACTTCCAACAAGAGCACGTTGCAGTTGCCATGGATGCGCGCATGAATCAAATTTATTGGGGTATTTTTAAATTGAACCCCCAAGGTATCATGGAAGCCCTCACGCCTGAAGCTGTGATTTATCCTCAGCTCGCTCAACTTGAAAACCATGTTTGGATTGGCGTCGGCACAGGCTGGACTGAAAAACTCGCATTTTTACAGCCTTTTTTATCCTATTGCGACCCCCAAGCCCTCCCCGAAGCCAGCACCCTGGCTTACTTGACCCAATGGTATCACGCTCAAAAGCTATCCCTTCCCGCAGAAAAAGCACTTCCAATTTATTTGCGTGATAAAGTTTGCTAAACTCCCGAATGGTTTTCGTAGGCCCTTTCTTTATTTTTGAAGATGATGCCACAACCATAGGTTTTTCAGCATTATAGTTCATTAGAAAAATGTAACTACGATGTCTGAACTCGAGTTTTAAAATTTCTAAAATTGAAGGAATGTTTTATGAAGCAAAATATCCTTGCCATTGCACTTTGCGCAATAGCACTCACTGCTTGCCAAAAAGGCGGCAATACCGAAAAAGCAGCATCCACAACAACAGCGCAAGCTGAATCTACTTCTGTGATGCCTTCTTCAAGTCCTCTTGAAAATGCAACACCGACACCTGAAGCTGCAACGGTGACTGCTAATACACCCTCAACTTCTTCTAATATTGCAGCAACAACCGAAGGTGACATGACGACAGCAGCACCTGTCACAACAGAAAGCAATGTGTCAGCACCCACAGCAGACAACACCGTTGTAGCAGCACCTGTTGCACCCGCAGCACCTGCACCAGCAGCAGCACCCTCCATACCCGCTGCACAGTAACGACAACCAGGGATACACCCTGGTCTCACGTGAAAACGAGTTTTGGAATTTTAAAATATTCTCTTCTCCCCTATTTAAGGGGGGGAGAGAAGTTTTAAAAGCATATGTTCTCGTGAATTCTTATTCCTGTAACCACGCTGCACTTTGTTACCTATAATTTCGCACAGCGAATTACAGGCTACTTTATCAAAAGTTTATTCAGCTGTTGAACAAATTGAGAAGGATCATCTAAATGCCCACCTTCTGATAAAATAGCTTGTCCTAATAACACCGAAGACCAGTTCGATAACTTTTCTTTATCCGCTTGCTGTTGGTTCAATTGAATAACCAAAGGATGGCTAGGATTTAATTCTAAAATGGGCTTGGCTTGCGAAACGACTTGTCCCGCCGCTTGCAAAATACGCTGCATTTGTAATCCCATTTCATGATCTTCTATCACAATACACGCAGGTGAGGTCGTCAAACGATGCGATATACGCACCTCTTGCACCCTCTCGCCCAAGGCTTCCTTTACACTCGCAATCAAATCTTTAAATTCTTTTTCTCCTTTTTTCTGCTCTTCTTTTTCTTCTTTACTTTCACCAATTTCATCTAAATCTAATTTCCCTTTTGATACAGATTGCCATGTTTTACCTTGATATTCAGTCACATGCATCGTTAACCATTCATCAACACGATCATGCAAAAGCAACACTTCAATTCCTTGCTTTTTAAAAATTTCCAGTTGTGGACTATGCTCAGCAGCAGAAAAAGAATCAGCCGTAATATAAAAAATATGTTTTTGTTGTGGTTTCATCCTTAAAATATACTCATCTAAAGAAACACGCTGCTTTATATCTCCGGAATTCGTACTTGAAAAACGTAATAATTTTATAATCAAATCCCTGTTTTGCGTGTCTTCTACAGGGCCTTCTTTTAATACACTGCCAAATTGATCCCAGAATATTTCATACTTCTCTTTTTCTTCTTGCGCTATCTTCTCTAATGTTGTTAAAACCCGTTTTGTTAAACCACTTTTAATAGACTCCACTTGTCTGTTATGTTGCAAAATTTCTCGCGATACATTCAAAGGAAGATCATTACAATCCAAAACACCTTTTACAAAACGCAAATAAAAAGGAAGAAATTGCTCAACATCATCCATGATAAAAACACGCTTCACATACAATTTCAATCCGTGATGACGCTCACGCTGATATAGATCAAAAGGCGCACGCGCAGGAATATACAATAAGTTCGTATATTCTTGATTCCCCTCTACTTTGTTATGCATCACAAGCAAGGGCGCCTCGAAATCATGCGCAATATATTTATAAAACTCATTGTAATCTTCTTCTTTGATTTCATTTTTAGGCAGATTCCATAAGGCTGTCGCTTTATTTACAATTTCATTTTCTTCTTTGTCTTTCTCTTTTTTCTTCATGATGACCGGCAAAGGAATATGATCGGAGTATTTCCGAATAATGGTTTTCAAACGCCATTCATCTAAAAACTCTGATTCTTGTTCTTTTAGGTGCAGAATAATTTCCGTACCACGCGTCGTCTTCACCGTATTTTCTACTGAAAATTCACCCATGCCTTGCGATTCCCAACGCACAGCTTCTTCAGGTGCAACACCTGCCTTGCGCGACACAACCGTGACTTTGTCAGCAACAATAAAACTAGAATAAAAACCCACACCAAATTGCCCAATCAATTTTGCATCTCTTGCGGCATTTTGACTTAAAGAAGCCAGGAACTCTCGTGTTCCTGATTTTGCGATCGTCCCTAAATTATCAATCATCTCTTGTCGCGTCATACCTATGCCATTATCTGTCACCGTTACGATCCGTGCCTTGGGATCAAAATCCACTTGCACAGAAAGCTCAGTATCGTTTTCATAAAGACTCGGGACTGCAATCGCTTCAAAACGTAATTTATCCGCCGCATCTGCTGCATTAGAAATCAGTTCACGTAAAAAAATTTCTTTATTACTGTAAAGCGAGTGAATCATCAAATTTAAAATTTCTTTGACTTCTGTTTGAAATCCTAAAGTTTGTTTTTCAAGCATTGATTTCTCCAAATAATTATACAATTACAAATACGCTACGTGTGTGTCGGTCTAAGTCTGTATGCCCTATTCACGACCTGTCGAGGAGCCTGCGAAGGCCCAGCGGAAGGCACAACGACGGCAGAATTATTTAATAAATAAATATTTTTATCAACTCTCTCATCTTTTTCATTCTTCTCCTTTATTTCATTCGGCAATCTTAAACCCGCCTCTTCAAACATAGGATAACTTTTTAAAACACCATCCCAAAAAAAAGAAATTTCTTTTAATAACTCTGCCACGGGGTCAGACATGATCTTCTGTTTTATTTGCTGTAATCTTTGTGCAAAAAAACCCACACTAACGCTTGTTTTACTTGAATTTAAAAGCGAAACACACGGAAGTAAACACCTATACAGACAACGAAGATCTTCAAATTTTTCAATTTTTTCAGGCAAGAAAATGGTTTGAAGCATTGATTCTTCTTTTTTGAATTTGTTAAACTTTTCTAAAAAAATCGCATACTCTCCCAAAGGTCGAAATTCAATTTTTTCAATTTTTTGATCTTGCTTAAAGACAGCAAAACCCTGACATACCTCCCGCATCTTCTCTTTAGTTTTCACTGAATATTCTTTTCTTGCTTGAAATAAACATTGTACTATTTGAAGGTTTCTTTGAAGAAAGTCAGTTTTTTCAAGTTTTTCTAAGAAACCCTTTATTTCTTTTAGATCAAAAACAGAAAAAAGCACATAAAAACAAGCTTCCATTCTGCGAGCCGTTTCCATATCGAAACAAGGAGCTGTAAAATCCTTCTCAAAGCATGCCTTGAACGCATCCAAACAACAATACCGGATCAGCGAAGAAATCTCAGAACAAAGAGAAGGCGGCGAAGAAGAATCAGTTTCAAAAAAAACAAAAAACTTAGAAAATTTTTCAGGATCAAGCAATCCTTTAAAACATTCGATCACTTCGTCTCTTAAGTTTTCTGACTCCGACGATGATGCACTTAAAAGCTCTAAAATTTCCCCCTCACTCAATGAGTTTGAAGAAGACGAACTTGCAAAATCAAGTTTTGAATATTGTTTCAAGCGTTTTCGAAATATTCCCTCGTTGTTTTTTATTTTTTCTATCCTCTCACCCTCTCTCTTCAATTCTTCCCGATCTGCATCACTCCCTATAGCGATACAATAAAGCTTTTTTATCGGATAATTTTCTTCTAAATCTTGAGTCAATCTTGCATATACCACATGATCGTGACAAGCATTTTCTTCATATGGCTGAACCAGTCCACTCAAAGATTCGGAACAGGAATTTATCATCCTCGCAAAATCAGAAGTTATTTTAGGATATATAACATTATATTTTTCTATATATTGCCGTCGTTCTTGAGTGTTTTCTTCGGGTATCTCTCTAATTCTTTTTATCAAATAAATCTCTAATGTCTTTCTTTGTTTTTCTGTCGCATAAGTTAATACTAACCGTAAATCAAGAGGCTCCCAATCTCGATCTTGTTCTAACAAAGAAACCAAGTAATTATCAATTAATGTTGATAAATCATAGGATCTATTGGAAAAAAGACTTTCCTGGATTTGATTTAATAAAGCAGGATATAAAAGGTGAGTGTTTTGATATTCTCGTCGAGCAGCAATGATGCTCACGAGTATCTTTTCTTGCTGCTCCGGAGAAACATAAAAACATAGGAAATTGATCGTCGCCTGGTTAAATATCTTTAGGTCTGTCGCATCTGGAGCACTTAAGGCATTCAATAAAGTCTCACAGGATATATTAATCCTCTCGTCCTCCGTAAGATTAATTGACTCCCTCAATAAAACTATACGCTTATCAGAAGAATCGCATTGCCCTATCAAGGCTCCTATGGTTTCATTTACTGTCGATAACTTTAAATTATGATCATGTCCCCAGAAACGAAAGACGCTCACCAACATATTCTGAAGTTTAATACTCTCTTCTTGCCAATCATCACCCTTAAAAAAAGTAATAAGATTTGTCAAAAAAGCAACATAACACCTCCCAGCATTAATTCCGATACGTTCAATATTTTTTATTAATTTCTCTAATAAAACATGAATATCTTCCTTTAACTCCGTATCTTTTTTTTGATAAAAACATTCTACAAGTCTCTCAAAATCTTCATTTAATTGGATCAAAGTAGTCTCTAAAAGAACGGCTTTCCAAGTTTCAGAAACTTGCTCAATACCCTGAACGGCATTTTTATATTTTTCATAAAATTTCTGGTCCATATTAAACGCCTTATCATTCGATATTGAATTTTTTAAAATTTTAATATAAAAATGACGAGCAGAATCAGGTGATTTCCGAACATAACATTGCTCCAATAGTTTCACTAATTCTTTATATTTCTTTCCAGGAAAAACATCAAAAAATATCTTTAATTGCTCCAACTCTTGATATTTTAAAAATACTATTTTGCTGCCTGATTTTAAATTAACGCTTTGAAAGAGTCTTTGCAAACTCTCATATAATGTCTTTTCTTCTTTAAATAAATTTTGATTCCGGGCCACTTCCTTCTTTATTTTTTCTAACAAAACAGAAATATCGACTGAAGGAATTCTTCCAAAGATCTCTTTTTTTTCTCCTTTTAATAACCTTAATAACTTCCAATAATTTTCACTATCCACGCCAACTTTATTTTTAACATAATTTACAATTATTTCTTTCACATCATTAGCATCAAGCAAAGAAAATTGCTCATCATCTCCTAAGACGTTCCCTTCGTTAAGATTATTTTCGATTAATGCGACAAATAAACCACGCTGGAATTCTTTTAGCGCATCTTCAAAATCACACTGAAGTTCCGGCAAAACCAACAATTCACCCAGTTGATTTTTTCTGGCAAACTCAGATAACCCTGTCGGTAAATTCGAATTTTCTTCTGCTGATTGAGATGATGAGGGTGAAGCACACGCTTGGACCCTGTTTTTGTTCTGCCTCTCTAACTCTAAATGCTGATTAAAAACAGCCATAAATGCCTTGTAGGCTTTAGACTCTTTTTTGTTTAACAAAAGAGAATAGGCTCTGGCAATTTGGTAGAAACGATCAAACACCCTCTTTGCATCAAGCCAATTTCTTGCAGCGATTGCTCTTTCGTAGACAAAGCTTCGCCTTAGATCTTCGCTTTGAATATTTTCTACCTTTACCCCTGCGAAATAATTTAAATATGCAGCCTCAGCTTTATCTAAAGCTAAACCATTTGCCTCAACCGTTTTATTCAATTCATTTAACTCTTGAAGAAGAAGCTCAAAGCTCGGCTCGCCCGTATATCTTCTGAATTTTTTTTCTAAAAAATTATCGATCGTTTTGATAGTCTCATCTTCAACAAACGAAGGATACACTGCTCCATTCCAAGCAATAAAAGCATTTTCTTCATTTCCAAAATAAGACTCCCAATAGGTCGAGGCTGATGTTTTTATTATCTGATTGATCGCTACATCCAATGTTTCATGTAATTCTTTTTTAAAATCTTGCTTTTGCTCCTCATCCAACTCATTCAGTAATGTCAAATAAAATGCTGACTTAGTCACATCAAGCCATCTCTGACGGAGCTGTTCCATTGTAAAACGCCGATCCAAGTTATTTTTAAAACACCGTAAAAAAACATCCTTTATTCCTATGATGATCTCACACCTCGTCTCATTCTCATTTTTTTCTTTTATAAATTTTAGAAAATTTGATAAAAATGTTGCTGCTTTATCCCCAACACCAACTTGGATGAGGTAATCAAAGGACAAGCCTGTGAATAACAAAGCACTTAATTTATTTTTATTCAAACGCAAATCTTCGAAAACGGGCTCCAAAAGAATCGATCTTTTGAAAATTGACTCATTCTTTGTCCCCAAAATAATATAGGAGAAAATTTGGTAATAAGAACGAAATAAAGCTCTCAGGGTTGTCAGCTGATCATTTTCCGAAAGGCTGTCCGCACCATAACAATAACCCCGTATGGTATACAAATAATCACGTTGTTCTCCACCCTCTAAAACAAGCCGAGGGTAACGCTCTACCATGAATTGACACGCTAATTGAAGTAATTCACAAATTTGCTCCGGTTCATATAATTCAGCTAACTTTAAACTTCCGTATTCAGGAAATTTAGCGTTATCTTCTTTAAGGGCTCTTTTAAGATCTTCCAGAAATTTATTTTGGAGATACGAAATATTACATTTGGCAGCACGACGATAAGGTTGATAAATTGGAAGCTCACAACGCTCGAGGTCTCTTTCTATACGCAACAACCTCACCAGAAGTTCCAGTTGAGTTTTGAAAAACTCTTCACGATCTTGTTCAAAATTTTCTTTTTTTTCTAGAGACGCTAGCACACGCCAGTACTGCTCCAATAAATTAAGCCACCTGTCTTTCTCTGCAAAAATTGTTATGTAACCCTCAAGAAACTCCAAGATCTGTATGTCTTGTATCGCTATTTTTCCTAGCAATGAAATATATTTCTCGGATTTTTCTTTAATTTTTTTTAATTCCGTAATAACCTCATCCAGAGTAAGGGGAACAATCACACGAGACATCAAATCTGTTACTTCTTTCTTCTTAAGTAAGAAATGAATTTGATAAAGAAAGGTAATACTAATTTCAGCATTTTCGTTAAAAACAGAGCGTTTATCTTCAACATCGTAGCGTAGCTCTACAAAATTTTTTTTGAGGAGATCGGGTAAAATTTTCGGTTCAGGACCACAAAGACATAATAAGTGTTGATGAGCTTCACGTAATTCTTCTCTTAGTTCATCCATTTCATTAGGCATAAGCATATCCTTTTTAGTTTTAACGACATATTTAGTTTTAATTACATAGACAGGACTAGAACAAAATCGATATAATTCTCAAGCTTTGGAGAAGTGTCCGAGTGGCTGAAGGAGCACGCCTGGAAAGTGTGTGTACGTGAAAACGTACCGAGGGTTCGAATCCCTCCTTCTCCGCCAAAAAAAATTTCCGGCTGTTAATCAAAAAGGTTTTCAATATAACAAATTATGTTAAGATTGCACAGCCTCGTTTGGTTCCCTCGCAGCATATCTTGTAAACCCCGCCAGGCCCGGAAGGGAGCAACGGTAGCAAGCACTGTGTGTGCCGAGATCGAGCTAAATGAGGCATATTCAAAGCTAAATGTAACCTGTAACGAAACGTGGCGTAGTTACAGGCAATGAGTATTTCAAACATGCCGAATCACTACCAAGTACTCGCAAGAAAATGGCGACCTCGCACGCTCAAAGAACTGTTAGGTCAAGAAGCCACGGTGAAAACACTGACGCATGCGCTCACGCACCAACGTTTACATCACGCTTATCTTTTCACAGGCAAGCATGGCGTAGGCAAAACCACTGGCGGTCGGCTTTTAGCAAAATGTATGAACTGCGAACGAGGC
>MGYM01000037.1:1704-34314 GCA_001801745.1 Gammaproteobacteria bacterium RIFCSPLOWO2_02_FULL_38_11 | reverse complement strand
ATCAAGGACATTGCCTCGATTTAATTGAAGTCGACGCAGCTTCACGCACAAAAGTCGAAGACACGCGCGACTTACTTGAAAACCTACATTATTCACCCGCTCAAGCACGCTTCAAAATTTATTTAATCGATGAAGTACACATGCTTTCAAACCATAGTTTTAACGCGCTTTTAAAAACTTTAGAAGAACCCCCCGCTCACGTTAAATTCATTTTTGCGACCACGCATCCAGATCGTTTACCCAAAACCATTCTCTCCCGCTGTTTGCAGTTTCATTTAAAGAATATTTCCCCAACACAAATCAGCGCCCACCTTGAGACGGTCTTAAAAACAGAAAAAATAAATTATGAGCTTGCCGCATTAAATCGCCTTGCTTTTACGGCTGATGGCAGTATGCGCGACGCCTTGAGCTTGCTTGATCAAGCCATCGCTTTTGGCCAAGGGAAATTAACAGAAGAAGACATTAAAACGCTATTGGGAAGCATCGAACACGATGATTTATTTATTTTTCTAGAGGCAATTGCGCATCAAGATGCGTCTAAAATCCAAATTGCTTTACAACAATTAGCAAACCATCACTGCGACTATTATCAAATCAGCGACACACTTATCAGTGTCTTGCATCATATTGCACTTTTACAATTATTTCCCTCGCAAGCTTTTGATTTTTACACAAAACACCCTGAGAAAATAAAACAATTCGCCCAGCAATTTTCTCCTGAAGAAATTCAACTACTTTACCAAATTGCCTTATTAGGACGCCGTGATTTAGCGCTTGCGCCCACCCCCAAACAGGGTTTTGAAATGTTGATCATTCGACTTTTCACATTCAAACCCGTTTTTCTTGAAAATCCAACATCCCTACAAACTGACACACTCGCAACAACACCTGAAAAATCAGAAAGCCCAGAATGGGAAAAACTCATTTTGCAACTCAAACTCTCCGGGCTCGCACATGTTTTAGCGCAGCACTGTGTATTACATCAAATGCAAGATCATGAAGTGTCATTGCTGCTTTCACCACAACAACAAGCCTTACTCAACCCAGAGACACAAGCACGTCTTGAAAAAGCGCTGGCTGAGCATCTTGGAAAAAACATTAAATTAACCATCAAGCTAGGAAATAAAAATCTAGTTACACCTGCCGAAAAAAAACTCCAAACTGAAAAAGCAAAACAAGAAGCGCTGATTCACACTGTTAAAAAAGATGAAAAACTTCAGTCCTTACTTTCCACTTTTAGTGGTACAATTCAAACAGATTCTATTGAAACATTTTAGGGGGTTAGATATTTATGGCTGACATGTCCAATTTAATGAAACAAGCACAAGCGATGCAAGGCAAGTTACAAGAAATTCAAAAGCAAATTGAAAATTTAAACGTTACAGGCATTGCAGGCGCGGGCAGTGTAAAAATCGAAATAACGGGTCGCCACAAAGCTAAAAAAGTTGAAATCGACGACAGTCTCCTGACAAACAAACCTGTTTTAGAAGAATTAATTTGTGCTGCCTTTGACGATGCTGTCAGCAAAATTGAAAAAGCGTCACAAGATCATTTACGTCTTCTTACTTCCGATTTTAGTCCTGATAAAGACAAATGAGGTAACCGCTCAGTAGCGGTATTGAATTCAAGTGAGCGATGACCAAATGAGTAAAATTCTTTTTAGCCCACTAACAGATCAGTTAATTCAAGCTTTACGTTGTTTGCCGGGCGTGGGCCCCAAAACAGCCCAACGCATGGCCTTTCATTTGCTTGAACGCGCAAGAGACAGCGCAAAAGAGCTTTCAAAAACCTTAGAATTAGCCATGACACAAATCACACATTGCGAACAATGCCGCACTTTTTGTGAAACACCACGCTGTGGTATTTGCAATGATCCACGGCGTGACATTCAAAACTTATGTATCGTAGAATCCCCAGCCGACATCCTTGCAATAGAACAAACGAGTCATTTTCGAGGTTTATATTTTGTATTAATGGGACATCTTTCTCCGCTTGATGGCATAGGCCCTGAAGAATTGGGCATACCTCAATTATTAAAATTATTTGAAAACAAACCTTTTCAAGAAGTCATCATCGCCACCAACCCTACCGCCGAAGGTGAAGCCACGGCACATTACTTAATGAATGCATTAAAACCTCGAAAAACTAAAATCACACGCCTTGCCCATGGTGTTCCTTTAGGCGGTAGTTTAGAATTCCTGGACAGCGGTACATTACTTCATGCTTTAAAAGGGCGTGTTACTTTGAATTCTTAACGAGGCTTTTATGGAACTAACTCAAAAACGCTGCCTACCTTGCGAAGGAGGCGTCGCCAAATTAACAGCAACAGACGTAAAAAAACTTTTAAAAAACATTTCTGAATGGCAAGCAAATGAAGAATATCTTCAAATTTATCGTGATTTTAAATTTAGAAATTATTATCAAACCATTGCTTTCGTCAACGCCGTTGCTTGGATGGCACATCAAGAAAATCATCATCCCGATCTTGAAGTCAGTTATAATCATTGCCTTGTACGCTATAACACGCACGCCATCGGTGGCTTATCTGAAAATGATTTCATCTGCGCAGCAAAAGTTAACGCATTACTAGAAGAAAACAAATAATATAACCATCCATGACCTGTACTCGAATTCAAGTAAACGTGCTTCTAGTGAGGCAAGGTGAAATAAAAAATTTCGAGAAAAAGCGCAGTGTCTACAAAAATACATGAGCATTTTTCGAGGGGGTTTTTATTTCAGATTGCCTGCTAAAGCGCGTTCGGCAATACCGAGCCACTCAGTCATTGCCTCCATAAGATTTGGGAAATCAGGATTATACGTCAATCTAGTCGGCCCAAGGGGATTAGAAAGTTTTATATTTCTTGATGAGCCAAAATGTTTTGTTTTTTTATTTAATTCATTTTCAATTGTTTCAATATAGTCTCCCTGCTCACCATAATGAAAATGGTCAGGTGCTACGGGCAAAGAGACATGCGAAAAATTCTTGATATTTTTATTTTTTATTTGACTTGTTCGCCATTGAATCCGTTTGTCAGAAAACTGTTTTTCTTTTGGCGAGTAATAAATTAACTTTGAAGAACTTGTCGCTTTTTCATTAAATACTTTTACTATTTTTTGCGAACTTAACACTTCGTCTTGTCCGGTCAATACCCAAAAAGAAGGAGAAATTAATTTTTTTGTTTGAAACATTTCTTTTACTTTTTCTTTTAATTTATAAACTTGTAACAATGAGTTAACACAAAAAGATTGATATTTTGCATAATCCAATTCTTTTTCTATCGTTAGCCAATGCGGGGCAGGTAAAAAAATAGAAAGTCGTTTATTGAAACGTGCAATGTAATTTAACGAAGATGTTAATTCCAGCGAAGGCGCAAATAAAAACAATCCCTTCAATAACTCGGGCGTCATGAGCGCTAAATAAATAGACAATAATCCTCCCGTGGAAAATCCGCCTAAATACAATTCCTCTACTTCTCCCTTCAATGATTCCACGCCATAGCTTGCTTGCGCCAGCCAATCAAGATAGGTGATTTCTAATAAATCTCCTGGAACCGTACCATGCCCTGGTAATAATATCGCTCGGACTTTAAAACCTTGATTTACAAAATAGTCTCCTAAACTTCGCATGATACAAGGCGAGTCATAAAGCCCATGCAATAAAATGATTCCTTTTCGTGACTTAACGATGCTTTCAGATGGAGGTAGAAGCTCAAAAGGCATATTTGCAGAAATTACTTTCTCAAAATCAGGAGAATTTAAATTTGATTTTGCAAACGTAATACCTTGCTTACAATGTTCACGATAGGCTTGAAAATCGGGAAAAGTCTCTGGGATAGATTGATAAAATCCTGAAGGAAAATAAGCCGCTTCCAGCTCTTTTTTCATCATTTTTACTCCCTGATGGCTACGTTAAACAAACACTGCTATAATTTTTAACCTTTTATTTAAATTTTTTTTTATGAAAATTCTAATTAGCAATGATGACGGCGTACAAGCACCCGGGCTAAAAATATTGGCTGAGGTGCTAAGTGAAATTGCAGAAATTATCATAGTGGCGCCGGATCGCAATCGAAGCGGCGCAAGCAATTCACTCACTCTAGATCGTCCCATACGCGCACATGCGATTGCAAACGATGTTTATTCCATTGAAGGTACGCCAACAGATTGTGTCCATTTGGCTTTAACGGGTTTACTCCATGAAATGCCTGATATGGTCATCTCAGGTATCAATGCCGGCGCAAACCTAGGTGATGATATTTTTTATTCTGGCACCGTCGCTGCTGCGATGGAGGGACGTTTTTTGGGTTTTCCTGCGATTGCCATCTCACTTGCAAGTTTCAACTTAACATTTGATCACTATCAAACAGCCGCACGCGTTGCCAAAGACTTAGTTCAACAATTAAAAAAAGATTCTCTTCCGGCAAAAACTATTTTAAGCGTGAATGTGCCTGATTTACCTTTTGAAGAACTTCGAAGTTATGAAGTTACGCGCTTAGGGACACGCCATTGCGCAGAACCCACGATCAAAATGCAAGATCCACGGGGTCATGTTGTTTATTGGGTCGGCCCACCCGGTACCGAAGAAGACGCAGGACCTGGCACTGACTTCTACGCCATTAATCATAAGCAAGTGTCTATCACACCTGTGTTACTTGATCTCACCCACTATGCTGGATTTAATCAAATCTCGAAATGGATCAAACATCTGCCTTCTTCAAACGCTAAAAAATCATGAAATTATTTTCTAGACTCTATAACAAGATGATAGTGTGGTCCAAACACCCTCATGCACCCTTTTATTTAGGGACATTAAGTTTTGCAGAATCTTCTTTTTTCCCTATTCCACCGGACGTGATGCTTGCACCGATGGCTTTAGCAAAACCCGACAAAGCTTGGCAATACGCAACGGTGACGACGGTAACCTCTGTGCTAGGTGGTTTATTTGGTTATTTTCTCGGTGTCTGTTTTTTTTCTTTGGTTTATCAAATCATTACTTATTTTGGTTACCAAACGGCTTATCAAACCGTAGAAAGATGGTTTACAGAATGGGGATTTTGGATCATGTTTTTTGCCGGCTTTGCTTTCATCCCTTATAAGTTATTTACTATCGCCGCAGGCGCTATTCACATGGCTTTACTTCCTTTTACTTTGGGTTCTTTAATCGGACGAGGTGGAAGATTTTTTCTCGTTGCTGCGCTGATTCGCTTCGGCGGCCCTAAAATTGAACAATATTTAGCGAAATATATTGAATATATTGGCTGGATCTGCATAATTCTATTATTATTTCTTTATTTTCTTTTTCATCATTAAGGGCACCCCTAAAAATTAGAAATTTTGCGTTAAGACGAGGCGCACTCATTTTTTGAAGCGCAGTTTACATAAAAGTAAATGAGCATTCAAAAAATGAGGGCAACAAAGCCTTAACACAAAAAGGCAATTTTCAGGGGTGCCCTTTAATAAAAATCTTAAATTAATCAACACCCATGACCACAAGTATACCCGTTATCCTGCAGGGACGTCAGTTGATACTCAACATAGGAGCACATCATGCCTGGCAAAAAAAATAATTCCCCCGAAGAAATTATTATCTCAGAAGAAATTGAAGTTACCATTAAAGAAGATAATGACCCTCTCTTGGAAGCTGAAAATTTTCTTGATCCTGAAACAGAAGAATTATCTGAAGAAAATCTTATATCCAAAGTAACTGCCGTTGCAGAAGAATCAGAAGCCCCGCATTTAAAAGACGTTTCCCATGAAACAATCGATGCTACGCATATTTACTTACGAGAAATAGGTTATTCTCCTTTGCTTAATGCTGAAGAAGAAGTTTTTTATGCCAGAAAAGTCCAAGCCGGTGATAAAGAAGCAAAGAGACATATGATCGAAAGCAATTTACGACTCGTTGTAAAAATTGCAAGACGTTATATCAATCGGGGTTTAGCTTTACTGGATTTGATTGAAGAAGGTAATTTAGGTTTAATGCGTGCTGTTGAAAAATTTGATCCAGAACGTGGATTTCGATTTTCAACCTATGCCACATGGTGGATTCGCCAAACCATTGAACGTGCCTTGATGAATCAAACGCGCACGATTCGATTACCTATCCATGTTGTGAAAGAACTCAATGTCTATTTACGTACTGCACGCCGCTTGGCACAAGAATTAGATCACGAACCCACAGCAGAAGAAATTGCACGCTCATTGAATAGACCTGTTGAAAATGTAGAAGAGATGTTATCGCTGAATGAAAAAATCACTTCTGTCGACGCACCCATCAGTAATCATGGAGAAAAGCCGCTCGTAGAAATTTTGGCGGATGCTTCAAGCATGGATCCTGCCAATGTTTTATTAGATGATAATTTACGTGCGTGTTTAAATATTTGGATGAATGAGTTAAGTCATACGCAACAAGAAGTGTTAGCACGTCGTTTTGGATTAAGAGGCTTTGAAAGTGCGACCTTGGAAGAAGTCGGACAAGAGATTGGATTAACACGCGAACGCGTACGTCAAATCCAAGTGGAAGCCTTAAAAATTCTCCGCCATCTTATCGAAAGACAAGGTTTATCGCGCGATATTGTGGAAGATTGATTGGAATTATTTTTTTCTTCAAAAAGATCTTAGAAGTGTTATAAAAACAGCAAGGTTATATTATGAAACCCACCCGATGGCAACAACGATTTGAAAATTTTGAAAAAGCTTTTTTACTGTTAAATGAACCTCTCAAACAAAAAAACCCAGACAAACTCTCAGACCTTGAAAAAGAAGGGGTGATTCAACGCTTTGAATATACCTTTGAACTTGCTTGGAAAACTTTAAAAGATTATATGGAACATGGTGGAATTAAAATCTCGCCCATCACCCCTCGCGAAGTAATCAAACAAGCTTTTGCTGCAAATATCATTTCAGATGGCCAAACATGGATTAATATGGCAGAGGATCGCAATATGAGCTCTCATCTTTATGAAAAGAAAAAATTTGAAAAAATATTTAAAGCTATCCTCACGCATTACCTCAACACACTAGATCAATTTTATCTTTTTTTTAAAAAAAAGGATAAAGAATGAAATCTGGGCTTTCTAAAAAAACACTTGAGAAAATAAACACCGTCTTTCAACAACACCCAGAAATTAAAACTGTACGACTTTTTGGATCAAGGGCTATAGGAAATTATAGAAAAAACTCTGACATCGATCTCGCCCTAACAGGAAAACTCAACGATCAATTGCTCAATAGAATTTA
Organism: Gammaproteobacteria bacterium RIFCSPLOWO2_02_FULL_38_11; assembly: GCA_001801745.1. GTDB lineage: Bacteria > Pseudomonadota > Gammaproteobacteria > HIGHO2-12-38-15 > HIGHO2-12-38-15 > HIGHO2-12-38-15. The sequence continues at coordinate 27,075 of MGYM01000037.1, read as the reverse complement.
CCACGAATTAGATGAACTGCCTTTGCCTTATTTGTTTGACGTTAAGATTTACTCTCAAATTTCTCATGCCGGACTTAAGAAACATATTAAATTTTTTGGAAAAGAAATTTATTCTAAAAAGCAATCGAAAGAAAGACGACGTCTAGCTAAATCGCTGAATCCTATTAAGAAACGCAACTAATCAAAATACCCCAAGGATTGCAACGCACGTTTGTCAGTAGACCAGGACGATTTTACTTTACACCACAATTTTAAAAAAACCTTATTTCCTAACATTTTTTCCATTTCTAAGCGCGCTTGCATACCCACTTTTTTAAGTCGCTCTCCTGACTCACCAATGATGATGCCTTTTTGATTTTCTTTTTCAACCCATAAAATAGCATGGATGTGTGTCACCTTGTCTTTTATTTTGAAACTTTCAATCTCAACAGTCATCGCATACGGTACTTCTTTGCCCGTTAAACGCATCGCTTTTTCACGAATTAATTCCGCACATAAAAACCGCTCACTGCGATCCGTAATTTGCCCTTCAGAATAGAAAAAAGAATTTTTAGGTAAAAATCGTTTTATCTCATTTAATAAACCTTCAAGATTGTCTCCCGTTTTCGCAGATAAAGGCACAATCGCTTTAAAACAAGCAGATTTTGAAAGTTTTTCAATAATCGGTAATAATTTTTCTTTTTCTTTTATTTTATCCGCTTTGTTTATAACTAAAATAATGGGCGTTTTGGCAGTCTCAATCCATTTTTCTTTGATCCATTCATCTTCCTTTGTCCATTGCTCTCCTTCTATCATAAAGACAATAACATCCGATTCGCATAATACACGTATCGCCGTTTTATTCATGATGCGGTTCATCTCTGAAAATTTTTTACGGTGTAAGCCCGGCGTATCTAAAAAAACAAATTGATAATGTCCTTCTTCATAAATACCCGCAATACGATGACGCGTGGTTTGAGGCTTCCTCGAAGTAATGCTGATTTTTTGCTTGACCAATCTATTTAATAAAGTAGATTTTCCTACGTTGGGTCTGCCCACTAACGCAATAAAACCACAGTGTTTATCTGATTTTTTCACTAGACTTCTTTCGAAACCTGCGTCTTTTACTTTATTTCCGTGTTGCATGGGTTTCTCCGCTGCTCATTTATACGCATAAACTCCGCTGCTCGAAACCCACGCGCCTTGAACTAAAGCAAAATACACAGGTTTCGAAAGAAGTCTATTGTTTGATTTTTTCCAAAATTAATTTTGCCGCTTCTTGTTCTGCTTGGCGACGAGAGGTGGCAACGCCCTTGGCACTTAAATTCAATTCAGGGATTTCACATTTTACTTGAAATAGTTGCGCATGCGGTTGCCCTGCAACTTCTATAATTTCATATTTTGGAATTCTCATTTTTCTAGATTGTAAATATTCTTGCAAGAATGATTTTGAATCTTTGCTGGCATCACCTAGAACACTTGAGCTTAAACGCGTTTCATACCATCGCAACACACACTCACGGCAAGTTTCAAAATTCGAATCTAAAAATAATGCGCCTATGATGGCTTCCATCGCATCTGCTAAAATTGAATTTCTTTTCGCTCCTCCTGATTTTAGCTCGCCTGGCCCTAATATTAAAAATTCACTCAAGTTAAATTCTTTTGCAAGCGATGCCAATGTCGCCTCTCGCACCAAGACAGAACGTAATCGACTGAGTTCACCCTCTTTTTCATACGGGTAACGATGAAACAATGCTTCTCCTATAATAAAATTTAAAATACCATCTCCTAAAAATTCTAAACGCTCATTATTATCTTCTTGCATGCTACGGTGTTTTAACGCAGATAATAATAAATTTTCATCTTTGAATTGATATTGTAATTGCTTCATGAGAGATTGAAACTTATTTTTCATTTTATTTTATTTCCATTCCTGTGCGATACCAACGTATGATCTTTGGTAAACCCTGCGAAAACCCATTCCAACTTAACCAAACATAAATGGCCTTCCCTTTTAAATCTTCCTGAGAAACAAATCCCCAATAACGACTGTCATTACTTGCATCACGATTATCACCCATCACAAAATAACTTTTTTCAGGCACAATCACTTCAAAATTTTGAGAAGGGACTTCCTGCGTTTGATAAATCAAATGTGTTACACCTAATAAATTTTCTTCCTTAATTAAAACCGGGATTGATTGCCCCCCTTCTATATCCGTGCCTTCGCCTTTATCAACTTGCGTGGCTTTCATGCCATTAATATAAAGTACTTTATTAAGATAACTGACGTGGTCGCCCGGCAAGCCTACAACACGTTTTATCAAATCTTTGCTGGGATCCACTGCAGACCAACGAAAAATAACAATATCACCTAATTTAGGCTCTTTATTTTTAAATATTTCATGATTTGATACAGGTAAATGCCAGCCATAAAGATGCTTGTCTACTAAAATTAAATCGCCAATCAATAAGGTGGGTTTGTCTGAGCCCGAAGGAATACGATACGGTTCATAAAAAAAAGTACGTAATATTAACACCAGCAATAAAATAGGGAAAAAAGACCGCGCATATTCAATCAAAACCGGCGTTGTTGTTTCTTCTGGAATTTTCATTCCAAGATATACCAATACAAATTGCTTCCATCGCGATGTTTCTTCGGATAAAACATGTTGTTTTACTAAACGGTTTTTTGCAAAGAAAAAACTGTCAATCAACCAAATAATACCGGTTAGTATCGTTGAAAATGTTAAAATCGTTTCAAAGTTAAAATAGATCATCATCACCCTCACTTATCTACTTTTAAAATCGCAAGAAAAGCTTCTTGCGGAATTTCTACATTACCCACCTGTTTCATGCGCTTTTTACCTTCTTTTTGTTTTTCTAATAACTTCTTTTTACGTGTCACATCACCACCGTAACATTTTGCTAACACATTTTTTCGTAATGCTTTTACTGTTTGTCTTGAAATAATGTGTGCACCTATTGCTGCTTGAATGGCAACATCAAACATTTGTCTTGGGATGAGTTCTTTCATTTTTTCTACTAACATGCGACCCCGATAATAAGCTTGATCACGATGTACGATCGTGGCCAAGGCATCTACTTTTTTCGAATTAATCACTACATCTAATTTAACAAGATCCGCTGCTTGGAATCGAATAAAAGAATAATCTAATGAAGCATAACCACGGCTAACGGATTTTAAACGATCAAAAAAATCTAATACAACTTCACTCATCGGGAGTTCATAACTTAAAGAAACCTGAGAACCAATATAAAGCATTTTCGTTTGAATACCTCTTTTTTCCACACACAATGTGATCACTGCCCCTAAATAAGCTTGAGGGACAAGTATATTGGCTTGTACGATAGGTTCTCTCATTTCTTCAGTTTTATTAATAGGGGGTAATTTTGAGGGATTATCAACATGCAAAATATCTCCTCCCATCACTACAATTTCATAAATAACCGTAGGCGCCGTGGTAATTAAATTGAGTTGATATTCACGCTCCAAACGCTCTTGCACAATTTCCATGTGCAATAATCCAAGAAATCCACAACGAAAACCAAATCCTAAGGCATCAGAGTTTTCAGGTTCATAAAATAAGGCAGCATCGTTTAAACGTAATTTTGCTAACGCATCACGGAAAGCTTCATAATCATCGGCGTTCACAGGAAATAAACCCGCAAAGACTTGTGGCTGTGCCTTTTTAAATCCAGGCAAAGCCTGTGACGCTGGCTTTCTTGCCAAGGTAATCGTGTCACCGACAGGCGCACCTTCAATTTCTCGAATGCCCGCAACAACAAACCCCACTTCACCACATTGTAAACTCGAAAGCTCAACACGTTTTGGCGTAAAAACACCGAGTTTTAATACATCATAATGACGCTTTGTCGACATCACTTGTAATTTATCACCTACGCTTAAAGATCCTTGTTTGACGCGTACAAGCGAAACCACACCCAGATAACTGTCGAACCAAGAATCAATGATCAACGCTTGTAAAGGACCGTTAGGATCCCCTTCTGGCGCGGGGATGACTTCAATGATTTTTTCTAATATATCTTGAATACCCAAACCCAGCTTTGCACTGATACGTAAGGCTTGTTTTGCAGGAATACCGATGATTTCTTCAATTTCTCTTATCACGCGATCAGGTTCAGCTTGAGGTAAATCAATTTTATTTAACACAGGCAAAACTTCTAAGCCTTGCTCAATTGCCATATAACACACAGCTAAGGTTTGCGCTTCAACACCTTGTCCTGCATCTACCACTAATAATGCACCTTCACACGCTGCCAAAGATCGTGATACTTCATAAGAGAAATCAACATGTCCAGGCGTATCAATCAAGTTTAGTTCGTATGTATTTCCATCTTGCGCTTGATATTTTAACTGTACGCTCTGTGCTTTAATCGTAATACCTCGTTCACGCTCCAAATCCATAGAATCTAACACTTGCTCTGACATTTCACGGAGCGACAAGCCTCCGCAAAGCTGAATAAACCGGTCAGCCAATGTCGATTTCCCGTGATCAATATGGGCAATAATGGAAAAATTACGGATGTATTGCATGCGAGAAAATAAGTACCTTTAAAATAAATTTCTCAATATTAGCTTAATTAAGCTAACTTTTGGAATATTTCTACTATTTTAGTAACCACAAACCTTATACAATGACTTCTTTTTTGAATTCAAGGGAGCTCGATGTGTCTATACGTATCCTATCCAGTGGCGCAGCATTACCTGAAAAAATTCTCAAAAATTCAGATTTAGAAAAAATGGTAGAAACATCCGATGCCTGGATCGTCAAAATGACCGGCATTCAAGAACGTCATATCTTAAGTGACACAGAGTCCTTTTCATCACTCACCCTCAAAGCCGCCAAAATAGCATTAGAACGCGCTCATATCACAGCCGAAGACATTAACATGATCGCCCTGGGCACCTCCACACCAGAATCCATCATGCCCAGCAGTGCTTGCATTTTACAAGGCTTACTAGGCATTAAAGAATGTATTTCATTAGATTTACAGGCAGCTTGCAGTGGTTTTGTTTATGCCCTCGTTACAACTTATTATTTTATGTTGAGTAATCCCAATATTCGTTATGCCCTCGTCATGGGTTGCGATGCCTTGTCAAAAATAACAAATTGGTCTGATCGCGCCACCTGTGTTTTGTTTGGCGACGGGTTTGCAGGCCTTGTCCTTGAAAATAATCCGCAAGCTAAAAGCCCTGGTATTCTTTATTGCGGATTGGGATCCGATGGCACGGGGAAATCACATTTGAATGTATGCTGGGGAATAGGCCAGGGTTATGAAAAAAGTAATGAGACGAATCATTATATCTACATGAATGGCCGTGAAGTTTTTCGCACATCAGTTAATTATTTTAGTCAATTAATTTTAGACTCTCTTGAAAAATCAAAGTTAAATTTTGAAGACGTCGACTGGATCATCACACACCAAGCCAATATTCGTATTATTCATGCTGTGGCTGAAAAATTAAATATTTCTAAAGAAAAATTAGTTGTGACGCTGGATAAACATGGCAATACTTCTGCGGCTTCCATTCCTTTGGCTTTTAATCATCTGTTAGAAGAAAAAAAAATAAAACACGGGGACAAAGTGATGTTCGTTGGCTTTGGCGCGGGATACACTTGGGGTGTGGTGATATTTCAATTTTGATCTACGTTACAAGCCACAATCTTTAAAAAGAGAAAAGAAATTCTTCGTCGTTTGATTTGCAACTTCTGCAAAAGAAATATTTTTAATTTTTGCAACAGCTTCTGCAACATAATAAACATACTGCGGCTCATTGGATTTTCCACGATAGGGCTCTGGCGCTAAATAAGGTGCATCTGTTTCAATTAGAAGACGCTCCAAGGGAGTGGCTGCCACGACCTCCCTTAAACTTGCTGCATTTTTAAAAGTGATAATGCCCGAAAATGAAATGTAAAAACCCATGTCCATCGCCGCTTGAGCCATGCTCATACTCTCTGTAAAACAATGCATGACACCCCCCACTTCTTGGGCTTTTTCTTCTTTCATGATTTTAATCGTGTCTTCTTGCGCTTGACGCGTGTGAATAATCAAAGGTTTTTTTAATTCTCTCGCCGCTTGAATATGTCGACGAAAACGCTCCTGCATTATATCTCCCTCTCCTTCTAAACGATAATAATCTAATCCCGTTTCACCTATCGCAACAATCTTTTTATCCTGCGCATATTCAATGATCATCTCTTTTTCTATTTCTTTTTCCATTTTTTCATTTGGGTGTATGCCAAAGCTCGCCCAGACAGTTTCGTGTTGCTTTGCTATTTCTAATACTGTTTTTGCATTTTCTAAGTCCACACAAACACATAAAATAAAATTGACTGATTTTTCACGCGCCGCATGAATTGCCAACGCTAATTTTCCATCGTAAGGCGTTAGATCTAAACAATCAAGATGACAGTGAGAATCAACCAACATGCACACTCTCCTGCCTGATTTTTAAAAAAATATTTTCCAATAACAATTGAGCATTCAAGTTCACATTTGAATTTATTTTTAAGCGTAAATTAATAATAAAATTATAACAAGAGAACAGCTTCTTCAAGGAAAATTTCTCAGCTATGTTTTTCAACTCTTCGGCCGTTTTAAAATTTGTTTTTACTTTTATTAATTCCATAAAAGCAAGCTGAAATAACAATAAGACTTCGTCTAAAGGTTCTTCTAATAAATCATGAGCAAGCGCAATAACCGACTCTTTCCCAACCGTCGCTTTTTCTATTTTTTTAAATATTATTTCACGGCGAGTTAAATAATTTGATTTTGAAAATTCAAGCGCGGCAAGAGGCGCATTGTCACTTAAATCAAGAAAATATAAACTTTCGTTTTCAGAAAGACCTTGTGAAATTAACGCTGTTTTTGCAATAACAGGATCGGCTTTTATTTTCAAAACTTGGCAGCGACTTCGTATCGTGGGAGGTAAAAAACTTTCGCTGGCCGTCGTTAACATTAATAATGTTTTTTCACCCGGCTCTTCTAAAGTCTTCAAAAGTGCATTGGCAGCCGCAGTATTCATCGCGTGCGCCTCTTTAATCACAACGATACGATAAGATCCTTGCTGGGCTGTGTAATTTAATTTTTCTGTTATTTGACGGATTTGATCAATTTTAATTTGCCCGTGTTCTTCGGGCATAAGCACAAAAAAATCAGGATGATGTCCAGCAGAAAATAAAACACATCCATGACACTGTCCGCAACTTTGCTCTGTGTGACAAAGTAAATAACGCGAGAATGCGACACTTAATTGATATTTTCCCACACCTTTATTGCCCGTAAATAATAAAGCATGCGGTAATGTTTTATTTTTTTTTCGTTCTAATAAAAAATCCCAACTAGACTGTAACCAGGCGGGAAATATGGTCATGGCTGTGATTCCACAAATTCAAGCAAAACAGCATGAAGTTGTTTTTGAACCTCATCCATTGATTGACTTGCGTCGATGAGGCGGTATCGTTTTGAATATTGCCTTGCTCTCATTAAATAATGTTCTCTTACACGTTCGAAAAAATCTTCATTTTCAACTTCAATGCGATCCGCTTTTCTATTTTTAATGCGCGACAAGGCTAAAGAGACAGGGGCATCAAACAATAACGTTAAATCAGGCTCGCAACGCTGACAAATCCAATGATCAAGCTGCGTAATTAAATCAAGTGCTACGCCTCGCCCTGCACCTTGATAAGCATACGAGGCATCAACATAACGATCACACAAAACCCAAACTCCTTTTTCTAAATTAGGTTTTATTAAATGCTGCACATGCTGCGCACGGCAGGCAAATAATAAAAGTAAATCCGCCTCGATTGTCATGCCTTCTTCATAATGCGCCAACCAAACCTGACGAATCGCTTCTGCAATCGGCGTGCCGCCGGGTTCACGCGTTGAAATCAAATTTAAAATACCCGCTTCTGATAAGGTGTTTCGAATAAAATTGATATGCGTACTTTTGCCCACGCCTTCAATTCCTTCTAACGTAATAAACTTTCCTTTCATAGAAAAATGATCCGGTTTCAATTGTCGTGAATAGCTACCTTTTAGAAACACCCTTAACAAGTTGGGTTTGTGCCATCTTCAGCTCAGCCAAGCTCGGCCAGCTGGGGTAGTTATACTGCAAAACCTCTATCGCTTTCTGTGCAGGTTCTAACAAATGCAAGCCTTGATAAGCTCTCACCAGTATTTCTAAAGCATTGGGCATGACCGCGGCGCCTTGATAATGTTGCACGATCATGTTGGCACGGTTAGCCGCGGCCACATACGCTTCTGATCGCAAATAAAATTCTGCAACACACAATTCATGACGCGCAAATAAATTTTTTAAATAAATCATGTGTTGGCGCGCATCAGGCGCATAAGTACTCTTCGGATATAATCTAATTAATTCAGCAAAATCAGCAAACGCTTGTCGGCTTATGCCCGGATCACGCTGTGCAACATCAATGGCGAAAACACGTTGCAGCCAACCCCGGTCTTGCTCAAACTCGGCCATGCCTTTCATGTAATAGGCATAATCTACTGAACGACTACGCGGATAAAGACGGATAAACCGTTCTGCCGTCGCCGTCGCAGAAGGATAATCATCATTTTCATAATAGGCGTAAATTAAATCGAGCTGGGCTTGCTCGGAATAAGGGCTATAAGGATATAACACTTCGAGCGCTTCAAAATGGCTGATAGCATCATAGTAATTCCGTTTTGCTAATTCCACTTCGCCATTTTGAAAAATTTGTCGAGAAGATTGATTTTTAAAGGCAAGCAAACGATCTTCTGATATCGTGTTACACGCAGATAACAGAAAAGGAAATAATAATAAAAATAAAAATAAATAATTCTGGAATTTACCTTGCATCTTGTTTTTTAAAAACTCATAATTTGGGATAGACCCTATCATACACGTCAACTGCTTTGAACGAAAACGCCAAATCACCCTTCATTCATTTAAGCCTTATTATTCCAAGTCATTTTGCAGGACAACGGCTTGATATCGTCTTAACGCAACTCATACCACAGTATTCTCGCACACGATTTAAAACCTGGCTTGCCTCAGGTCATATTACTTTAAATCAATCACCTGCCAAAGCAAAAGATAAAGTGCTGGGTGGCGAAACTATTTTATTACACACGCCTCACCTTGAAAAAGAAAAATGGGTTCCACAAGCCCTTCCTGTGCAACTCATTTATGAAGATGAAGCTTTGCTGATTATCAACAAACCCGCAGGTATCGTCACACACCCCGCACCTGGACATCATGACGGAACGCTGGTAAATGCACTCATGCATCATTGCCCTGGCTTGCAACATCTGCCTCGCGCTGGTCTTATTCATCGTCTCGATAAAGACACGTCTGGTTTACTGGTCGTTGCAAAAACCCTAGAAACACATTTTACACTCATCAAAGATTTACAAGCACGCCGCATTAAACGTGAGTATGAAGCCATCGTCAAAGGCGTTTTAATCAGCGGAGGACGCATCGAAACACAACTGGGCCGTTCTCCACACGACCGAACGCGTATCGCTGTTCGACGCGGCGGGAAGCAAGCTATTACACATTATCGCGTTATCCAACGTTTCTCTGCCCACACACATCTTGCTTTACAATTAGAAACCGGGCGAACACACCAGATTCGTGTCCACATGGCACACTTGCGTCATCCTATCGTAGGTGATCCGATCTATGGACATCACACTGTATCCAGCAAACTCAATACCCCTCTATACACAGCCCTCTCTGAATTTAAACGCCAAGCTTTACATGCAAAAAATTTAGGGTTAACACACCCTTTGAGTCAACACTATTGCGAATGGACGGCACCTTTGCCTGATGATATGCAGCATTTATTAGAAATACTAAAAGATGAAAAAAGCAAATGAAAATTATAATCCCTGACTGGCCTGCTCCCTCTCATATTAAAGCCTTCACAAGCACACGTTCTTCAGAAGACGACACACCACAACTCATTGAAAAAGATAAAAATTTTTTAAAAGAAACATTGAAACTTCCCGGCGAACCCTGCTGGCTCAAGCAAGTTCACGGCACCGACCTCTTACACCTTGAAAAACCACTCACAAACCCAGTTGAAGCCGATGCCAGCACCACACAAACACCGAATGTCATTTGCAGTATCTTAACCGCAGACTGTTTGCCTTTGTTGATCTGTAATAAGAAAGGAACGCTGGTCGCTGCTGTCCATGCAGGCTGGAAAGGACTTGCGGCCAATATCATTGAAAAAACACTGAAACAACTGTCCGACTCACCCAAAAATTTATTAGTCTGGCTTGGACCTGCGATTGGCCCTGACGCATTTGAAATAGGCGAAGATGTCAAAACCGCATTATGTACTCAGGCTGAAGATGAGAGCGCATTTCACGCTTTAAAAAAAGAAGGAAAATATCTTTGTGATCTTTATCAATTAGCCCGCCTTCGTTTAAACAAACTCGGCGTACAGTCTGTTTTTGGCGGCAAGTTCTGTACTTATACCCAAAATTCTTTATTTTATTCTTACCGTAGAAATAAGCAGACAGGACGCATAATTAACTTAATTTACATGACTTCTTGCTAAAGTTATGTGAAAATTCCTTATCTCTTTATAGTACTTCCCGTACAAACTCAAGGAATATCAACGATGCCACGCTTTTTAAGTTTATTATTCCCCCTACTCTTATATCCTTTTATAGCGACAGCGGGTGCCTCACCCCAAACCACCCAAGGTAATCTCGCGCCTGTATTAAAAACCATTTTACCTTCTGTCGTGAATATCTATGTCACAGGCAGCATCAATGTCCCTCTAGATACGGTGGATCAAGAAGGTGCGCCGGATGAAAGTCCACAAAACAATGGACATTCATCTATGGATATAGGCCCACAAAAATTTGAAAATTTAGGTTCAGGCGTTATCGTGGATAGCAAAAAAGGTTATATCCTGACAAATGCCCACGTCATTGCACATGCGAAAAACATCCGTGTCACACTGACAGATGGTCACCGCTACAAAGCAAAATTGATTGGCACCGATCCAGATTCAGATGTTGCTGTCATTCAAATTGATCCTGAAAATCTCACTGCAATCCCTCTAGGAAATTCAGATTTATTACATGTCGGTGATTTCGTTGCAGCGATCGGAAACCCTTTTGGTTTGGGACAAACGGTCACCTCAGGGATCATCAGCGCTTTACAGCGAAATAATTTAGGGATTGAAGGCTATGAAAACTTCATCCAAACCGACGCATCTATTAATCCAGGCAATTCCGGTGGTGCGCTCATCAACATGAAAGGGGAACTCATCGGCATTAACACCGCGATTTTAGGGCCGGAAGGCAGCAATATCGGGATTGGCTTTGCTATTCCCAGCAACATGGCTCACAGCGTCATGGAGCAACTTATCCAATATGGATCTGTCAAACGTGGCACGATGGGTGTCCTTGTACAAAACCTCACGCCAGAATTGGCCAGCGCTTTTCATGTCTCTAACACGCAAGGCGCCGTGATCACGCTGGTCGTCACAGGCTCTCCTGCTGATGAAGCAGGCATTAAACCAGGTGACATTATTGTTGAAGTCAACGGCAAAAAAATTGAAGACTCAGGCAGTGTCCGCAACGCCATTGGCTTATTACGTTTAGGCAGTCAAATCAATTTACGTTTATTACGCGACGGTCGTTTGAAATCGATAAATTTAGTCACGATCGATCCTAACAAATACATTGAAAAAATTGCGTCTCGTGATCCTTTTCTCTTTGGCACTGAATTTAGAAACTTTGATGAAATTACGCCGACGCAAGGTCATGTACAAGGCGTACAAATCATTTCAACGCAAGAAGACACAGCCCTTTGGCGCGCCGGTTTACGTCGTGGTGATGTGTTAATTTCCGTGAATGGAAAAACCATTTCAAACATGACAGATTTGAAAAAAGAAGTCTCCACCGCTAAACGACAACTTTTATTAAATGTATTACGACAAGGTGGCGCTATATTTGTTGTCGTAAAGCAATAAAATAACGCTCTACTAAATTTTATTTATTTCCCTTGAATTTTATGTTTCAATACGCGTCACATTTAAAATTCAAGGAAAGAACATGCCACAAACAGATCCCAGCTCTTCCCAGACAACTTCTTCAACGGCTGTAGCAAGCACTTCTTCTTCCAAACCCGAACTCGCCGCTCTTTACCATCACAAAGGCGGCGTCGGAAAAACAACAGCAGTTCTTAATTTTGGCTATCTTAGTTCTTCAAGATTAAATTTAAGAGTATTGATGGTCGACATGGATCCTCAAGCTAATTTAACAGGATTAATCGAAGCTGAAAATTTTGAATCTCTAACAGGCTCTTCCCCTTTTTACGAACAATGCGCCACACGATCAAGAGATGCAAGAAAACACATTACGGTAGCAGATATATTTTCCCCCCTGATGGGTGAAACTATAAACGCAACAGCTTTAACTATGGCTCGCGCTTCTGATGTGGAGATAACACAAGTCCATGACTATCCAAATTTATTTTATATTCCTGGTCACTTAAAAATAGGGGATATTGAAGAAACATTAGGAATGGGTATCGGTGGTGTTCCTATGCAAGCTGCTTTCCTTCTATATGTTACCGACCTCCTTCGTAAAATTGCCGAACTCAACCATATCCAGCTTGTTATTTTTGATTTAAATCCAAGTTCAAGCGCAAGCAATAAAGCAATCCTTGGCGGAGTTGATTCTATTATTATTCCATTCACACCCGATATTTTTTCATTACAAGCCATGGAAGCACTTTCTACTTTGCTTCCAAGCATAAATAGAAAATTACAGCCTCAACGTCAAGCCATAAATCGGCCCACGGAATATCACAACATTCTCCCACCTGTCATACTGGGCCCCTTCCCCCAAAAAACACGTACTCGCACCGACAAAGATCATATTAAACAACCCGAACAAGCTTATGGTGAATGGATTCAAAAAATTTATGAAAGGTTCCAACGAGACGAACAGACTTTCCGAGAGGCTGGATTATTGGCCCCCACTTATGAATTCCATTCCCTCGGTGGGTTAAAAGACTTAGTAAAAGTGGGCTTGGATGTACAACACTCTGGACGCCCTGTGAGTGATTTAGATTTCCCACACCTCCACTACATTTCTAGAAATAAAACCAGAAACCTTGGCCCTAAAGAGAAAGACAGAAAAAAAGAAGCTCACGCTTCTTATCTTAAGATCATTGGCACACTTTTTCTTAATATGCGAGCAGCAGACTTAGCACAGTTAGGTATCCAACAAGATTTAGCACATTGGGCATCACTGGCAGAAGGCTCTGTACAGCCACCCGAAGGCTCTGTACAGCCACCCGAAGCCTCCGTACAGCCACCCGAAGCCTCCGTACAGCCACCCGAAGCTATGCAAAACGAACCCCTTGAACAAGAAGATTTGTCACCTTATGACGATGATAAAATAAGAAGGTTGATGGAGCATTACTTCAATCCACCCGAGGTTGTTTTCACAGTCGCACTTCCTCTTTCCAATAGAGACTCGCTAGAAACAACGATCAGGATCGTACAAGAAAAACTAACTGATTTACGTCAAAGCCGAACTATGCCTCACTACTTGCTTATCCCTTTATGTATCGGCGAAAACCCCCAGCTAGGACATTGGGTGATATTGATTATCTTCGCTCCTTTACTTACAAGAACCCCCGAAGAACAACAATCCTTTCCTTGGCTTTTTTATTTTGATCCTGCGGGCACTCCCCCTTCTGATTTAATTAAACATCTGATTGATAGAACATGTGATAATACATCTGAAAACATCATGTCCTTAGACAGACGAACACAAGAAGATAATTACAATTGCGGACCTTGGATTATTGAAGGCGCACGCGCCATAATCAGCGGTCACCAAATTCCAACAGCAGCTGAACTTAATATTAATGAAAAAAGAAGAGAACATAATTCTCATCTTCGACCTCCTGCTTCAACTCCAAGAAGAAGGCAAAGAGAACTTGAACCCGCAACACGCGCTCATCGAGCAAGAAGAGCTGCTCAGCCAGACGACACCGATCTCGTTTCTACGCAACAACCCTTGAGTTATCCTACCCCTCCTTCATTATCCCGTTCTTCTGCTTCTTTTTCTCAAGATGATACTGCAAGAAGAACCCCAGCAAACACGAATCTTGTTTCTACGGGACAACCCATCCCCCCTACGCCTCCTTCCACCAGCAGAGTTGCTCGTTTCTTTCCTCAAGCGAGCAGTAGCAACCAGACAACACCACAACAAGGTCGCGCAAGATCAGCTTTACAACATTAACTGCAAAATTTTGAAAATATATTCCTGGATCTTCGCGCCTATCGGCGCTTGATCCAGGCTACTTGCTGGCCTATATTAAACATCAACCGCCAACTGTTGATTAACATTTTCTAATGAAGATTATCATTGAGAATTTATGAATATCTACAATCCACCCCATCCTGGTGAGCTACTCAAAGAGATGTATCTAACACCGATTAGCTTATCGATTACCGATGCAGCAGAAGGATTAGGTATCACACGGCAAGCTTTATCAGAACTTATTAATGGAAAAACAGGTGTTAGCATCGATATGGCAAGACGTTTGGCAAAAGCATTGGATACTTCACCCACGTTTTGGCTTAACCTCCAAATGCAATATGATCTCTGGCAAACGAGAAGCAAAAAATTCCCTGAAGTACGACGTCTCGTCGCATAGTCGTCCGTAAAAAACATCCTATCCGGATTTTTGTCATTGCGAGAAAAACACACCACTTATTTCAAAAAAAAGGGAAATCTTTTCTGTGTTTTTCGAAGCAATCTAGAGCCGATTCTAGATTGCTTCGAAAAATGTGTGAGCCTTTTTACTTTTTTTAAAAATCACAGGACGCATTTTTCTCGCAATGACGAAAATCGTGCCATCATGCTTTTTCACATGTGACGAAAAATTTGGCCAAGCCTACTTTTTTTGTAGCCGAGAAAAATCTTTAGAGACACGCCCTGACCCTTGCAAATAATTTTCAAATTCAGAACCCACTTCTGTATGCGCTAAAGCATACGACACTATCGCTTGAAGATAACCGAGCTTATTTCCGCAATCATATCTTACCCCTTTAAATTTCAAAGCGTAGACAGGCTCATCTTGTAATAAACTTGAAATCGCATCCGTTAATTGAATTTCACCCCGCTTATCTTGCTGCACCCTCACAAGATGCGCCATCACTTTCGGCGTTAAAATATAACGCCCTACCACCGCTAAATTAGAAGGCGCGTCTTGCGGTTTTGGTTTTTCAACAATAGAGGTGATCCGAAAAACAGAATTCGCTTGCGGCTCTACCGCAACCATGCCATATTTTTCACTCTCACTTACGGAAATTTCTTGCACCGCGATAATACTGCACCCCGTCGCTTCATATGCCGATACCATCTGCTGCAAACAACTTTCCGCTTCGTGATGAATAAGGTCATCAGCAAGCAATAAAGCGAAAGGTTCATTGGCTATTTGCGTGCGTGCACATAACACAGCATGCCCTAAACCGAGGGATTCTGACTGCCGCACATAGGTACAACTGGCTCCTTGCGGCAATACATTCTGTACTAAGGCTAATAATTCATGCTTGTTTTGTTTTTTTAAAAATGACTCCAATTCATAGTTTGAATCAAAGTGATCTTCTATCGCACGCTTAGTGCTGCTCGTCACAAAAATTAATTCAGATACCCCCGCCCCTACCGCTTCTTCAACCGCATATTGAATCAAGGGTTTATCTACAATAGGCATCATTTCTTTGGGCGTGGCTTTGGTTGCAGGCAAAAAGCGCGTGCCTTTCCCCGCAACAGGGAAAATAGCACGAGAAATAAGTGGATGTTTTAAACCAGACACGTCTCTCCCCGCCCAATTGCAAAATAAGAAAACCCATTTTGCTTCATTAAAGCGGGATCGTAAAGATTGCGTCCGTCAAAAATAACGGGATGACTTAAGCTTTGTTTTAATACTTCAAAATCAGGAGATGAAAAAACATTCCACTCCGTCACTATCGCTAAAGCATCGGCTCCTTCTAGCGTCTGTATTGCATTTTGGCACAAAACAAAATCTTGACGCTCTCCGTAAATACGACGTGCTTCTGTCATTGCAACCGGATCATATGCCCGCACTTTGGCGCCTTCTTTCCATAAACTCTCAATTAAATAACGGCTCGGCGCTTCACGCATGTCATCTGTGTTCGGTTTGAAAGCCAAGCCCCACAAAGCGATGACTTTTCCTTTCAATTGATCTTTAAAATAAGATTTTATTTTTTCAAATAAGATATGTTTTTGACGCTGATTGACTTGGCTTACCGCTTTAATCAAAGGCATATCATAATTTAATAATTCAGCCATTTTTTCAAGCGCACTGACGTCTTTAGGAAAACATGAGCCACCATAACCACAGCCAGGATTAATAAAATGATAACCAATACGTGGATCAGATCCTATGCCAATACGAATTTGATCAACATCCGCACCTAAACGTTCCGCTAAGTTACTGACTTCATTAATAAAACTGATTTTCGTTGCTAAAAAAGCATTGGCTGCATATTTGGTTAATTCTGCCGATCGTATGTCCATTAAAATTAAACGATCATGGTTACGATCAAAAGGGTTGTAAAGTAATTTCATCGCTGAAGAAGCACGAGGCGTGTCCACGCCAACGATAATACGATCAGAATTCATAAAATCTTTGATCGCCGCACCTTCTCGCAGAAACTCAGGATTAGACACAACATCAAAATCAGAGTGGATACCTCGTTCTTTTAATACAGAGGCAATGGTCTTGCGTACACGATCTGCGGTACCCACAGGGACTGTCGATTTGTCAATAACAATACGATAATCATCCAGGTACTTTCCGATAGAACGCGCCACCTCCAACACATAACGCAAATCAGCTGACCCATCTTCGTCTTGAGGCGTCCCCACCGCAATAAAAATATAAGTTCCAAAATCCACCCCCACCTTGGGATCAGTCTCAAAATAAAGTCGTCCCGAAGCCGTGTTACGTTGTAAAATTTCAGCAAGCCCCGGTTCATGAATCGGGCAAATTCCTTTTTTGAGATTTGCAATACGTTCTGCATTAACATCAACACAACAAATTTCATTCCCTGTTTCTGAAAGGCAAGCCGCTGTTACCAAACCCACATAGCCTGCACCAAAGATCGTAATTTTCATTCTATTCCTTGCTTGCTTTTTACATTCATTAAATCATCTCGGGACTGTCGCTAAAACCCTGCATACATCCGCCAAAATCCCATTAGAATCTGAGTTTCCTGTCAATGCTCTTTGTAGTTTTTCTTTATATCTGTCTCGAGCATTCATTATTTGACTGTCATCAGAAATATCATTTCTCCGCGAATCCCTCAAGAAGGTGGGTGGAAATTTTTCTGAAAAATTAAAACGTATCCCTTCACTAAAAACAATATGTGCGCGCTGAGTAATAAGTTTATAGCGAGCATGCCACTCATCACTGTTAGCTTGTGCTTGACATTGTTGTTGATACTTACAAGCAATATCATGCAATATTTCTTCTCCTACAAAAATATTTTTATGTGGCAAAGGATTAAATAAAACGACCTCCGCTGGATTTTCTTGTGTGCCATTGTATTCTCGAATAATAATCCACAAATTTTCTGGGTTCGATAATTTAATCTGGGTCACCTTGTCCGCTGGAAAAAACGCTAAAGGCTGCATCACTGCAACCATTGTTTTTAAATCAGAAAATATCGGCTCTTTGTCTTCTCTTCCTCCTTGTAAAGCGGCCTGTCTTAGCATTTCAATAACTTCTAACAAGGTATATTTCCCCAGATTTCGCGTAAGAATAGAATTAATTTGTGCTGCAAATTCATTATCTGGTAACTCTTGTATTAATGAGAGAGAACGCCTGTGACGTCTGCGGGGAGAAGTAAATCCACTTTCCGGAGCTGAAGAAGGAGATGAGGGTGCTGACAAAGACGCAGACTCAGAAGAATAAAACGAAAACATGAAAAAATTTTCCTTGGGATTAAAAAAATTCAATATTGTATGCTTTTTAATCGAAATATCAAGACATTCCTTGTCCTGCGGGACTAGAGGAGGCAGAACAAGGACGGGACGAATCCTCACTCTCCTGCCCTGCAACAATACCTTCTTGAAAAAAGAAGCGGGATTGTCGATATTGAAAAAACAGCTTTTCATCACATCTTTTGGGGGGAAGGATCATCCCATTACTTAAGAATTTTTTACTTTCCATTACTGCATCGTAAGCACCTTTAAACGAGGGAACACGTCCTTGATAAATATTAGCAACTTCTTTTAACATGTCGTCGGTTAATTCAACGCTTATTTCAGGATGAATATTAACAAAAATAGTTTCAAAATAAGCATCCATTTTTCTGACGAAAACCATCACATTTGGACCTGTTTCCAAAGTAATGACTTCACAAGAAAATGTTTGCTTAGCATAAGCGGGGGTGAGTTTTTCTAAAATCAAATTCATATCCAAAATAAAATCTCTAAAATCTTGATTTCCACCCCAACGATTCTGTTCATCACGCACACAAGGAATATAATCGTTTTCATTAAAATGTACTTCAATATTTTTTTTACGCATTAAATCAGAAAATTCATCACATACCGACCTATTCCCCACGTTAATTTCTCTACATAAAGAAGCTATATATGGCTGTAATAACTGTTCTTTTAACTTTGAAAAAGATAAGCCGGGATAAAATTCAGATAAGAAATCCCCTTTAGACAACAAGGTTTTTTCAGCCATTTGAGATAACACACTATTTAAGATCTCAGGAGGTACATTTTTAAAAACAACATGCTTACGTTGGGGATAGAAATCAGTTCGTGTTTTTCCATTATAAAAAACTGATTTCTCAGTGAAATCAGCAAACTCATCACCACAAAGCACATGCCAACCTGCTTTGGCAGCAAAAGCACTGATGGCTAAGCTCCCAAAGTAACGTTTCTGAAATTCTGTCTGGCTTTTCCCTTCTTGCATCAACTCTTTTTTAATTTCTTCTTTAAACGAATATAAAAATTGAAGATGGTACGCTTCTTTCAATTCATCACGCCTACCTTCATCTTCACAAGACGGATATTTTTCACGAATCTTTCTTTTTATATTTTCATAAGCTTCCACTAAAAGAGGTATAGCTTGAAATCTTAACTCAGCCATATCATTTAAGATTTTATTTGCCAAACTTAAAACATCATGCGAGCTTGTTCCATTAACTGTGCCCTGAAATTGATTTAATTCAGAAGAGGCGCGAAGCAATCCCGTGCGACGCTCTGTTGCGATAGCGCTATCTTTCGCTAAAGTTTCACAGTAAAGCCATGAGGGCATACGCCCGTGCTTATGTAAATTCGCCTTAGCCCAATATCCACTAGATGTAATATACGTGGGGGCAACACATTGGGTCATCACACGTTGTCGCATTTCTTCATGCGTTAAATTCTTATAGAGTGTTTCATCAAAAATCACGGCTGGATAATTATATTTCTGACGAATTAAATCATAGGCATAAGCATACAATGCTTCTCTCACTTGCCAAGGAATATTTAAGGCAAGATCAATACGGAAACCCAAAAAACCAGCCTCGACACAACGTTTTATATGGGGTTTCCAATAGTTTTCAATAATTTCTTGTGCATGTTTCGCATAATTAAAAGGACTAACATCCGGATAATGACTCTCTATCGGTAAAAACCATTCAGGATGCGCTTGGCATAGCGGTGAATCAGAAGAAACATGGTTTAATACTAAGTCACTTAAACAAGCTAATCCTTCTTTTGCGGCCATCTCTGTGATACTTGCTAACATTCTATTAGTCTCTGCGGCTCTCAATCGTTTGATATCGACAGGAGAATTTACTGCATCAAAAAGAAAACCACGACCTGTAAACCCATTACCATATAAAAAACGCTCGTCTATATTATTTTCTTCAGGATCTATTTGCGCTTTCATCGCATATAAACTACCTAGCACTTCATTCTCTAACACCCCCGTTTCACGATCCATGCAAACGATAGGGCAACTTCCTGTTTCAAAAAGAGGATTAAACCAAAGCATATCAAATCCCATCTTTTTTATTCGATGAAAATCCCTTTTCATGGCTTCTATATTTGAATAGTGAAACGGAAACACTTGATAAACCCGCATCATCCCATTGCCATCACATAAGGGATGCTTTATCGCGTTATTGCCACGACGCAAGGGATGTTCCTTCACCGCCTCTCCTGTCTTCATCTTCACCTCACGAAAAAAAGAAAAATAAACACTTTCTCTTCTGGCTTTAAGAGCAGCTCTAAAAATTAAAATAAAGTGCTCTGTAACGCAGCGATACGTAGTGACAGGCAATAAATGTAGCCTGTAACAAGCGCAGCGGAATTACAGAAATAAGTTTTTTTTGTGGGTATGTTATTAGAAGAACAACAACTTGAATTCAATAATCATTACCTATTTTAATTTCCGTCGTCAATCAGGAAATAAAATCTACAAAACAAACAACTCATCAAATTTTTTAAAAAAATCATTGGCGCTCATGTAAGATTGATTTTATCCATTGAATGTAAGTTGAGTGATTACTCACAAAACCTGTGGATAAACCTGTGAGTAATCCGTGGGTGATCTCAAAAAACCCTTATGTTTCTAGCGATCTTTTAATAATGAACAAAATTTGTTATTATAAAATCCTTTATAAATCAATAACTTATCTATATTTTTTTTATTATCCCTGAAGAATAAGATAGGATTGAGCAAATACAAAACGTTTTGGAAGCCTGTGAATACAGGGCCCTTGAATAAATAATAAAATTTCTTAAAGTCAAGGACTTATAAGTATAATGTTGCGTTTTCACTTCATAGGAACATTTGATGTCGCTTTCAACATTCTCGATTACCTTAGTCGGCACAAAAAAAATATCTCCCTCTGTCATGCATTTTCAATTTAGACGCACAGACAAACACGTTTTTGATTTTATTCCGGGGCAGTTTATTACCTTGCATCTTGATCAACATCACGGAAAAAAACTTCGACGCAGTTACAGCATCGCTTCTATTCCAGGAAAAGAAAACACCCTGGATTTTGCCGCCTCTTACGTCACGGGTGGGATTGCATCAGAATTATTATTTAATCTAAAAATAGGAACTGAACTTCAAGTCTTGGGGCCTTCGGGTCGTTTAGTGTTAAAAAATGAAGATCACCCTAAGCGTTATTTATTAGTGGCAACAGGCACGGGTGTCACACCTTATCGTTCAATGTTGCCCGAGTTAGAAAAACGTATTCAAACAGAATCCCTGCAAGTTTTTATTTTGGAAGGTGTACGTACAAAAGAAGAGTTATTATATTACGATGATTTCTCAGCGATCATGAAAAAATATCCGAAGCATTTTCATTTTGCTGCTTGTTACAGCAGGCAACCGCAAGTAAATGAACCTTATGAACACAGGGGTTATGTTTCAAAATATCTGACACAACTCAATCCTGATCCCTTAAACGATATTGTTTATCTTTGCGGGAATCCTAATATGATCGATGATATTTATCAGCAATTAAAACAATGTGGGTTTGATGTGGCACGGGTACGTAGGGAAAAATATATTTCTTCAGGAGAAAGATGAACATCCATCGGGCCGAAGGCCTGGAGATTGAGAATTAAAATTTGATTTCATTATAAAATTGCAATTACAGTCATTGCGAGAAAAACACAGCCCTTATTTCAAAAAGAAGAGAGATCTTTCTTGTGTTTTTCGTGGCAATCCAAAAACTGAGCTCTTATTTAGTAACGTACTGGATTGCATTCAAAAATGCGTGAGCCTTGTTGTTTTTTTCAAAATCACTCCGACGCATTTTTTCGCAATGACAGTCCATCAGGCCGAAGGCATGGCAACGAAGGCTAGCCCCACTGTAAGTTCACGCAGTAAGCCGAATTGCAGATATTCACAAAAAAAATCACAACTTATAAACCTCTCAAATCCACATCAAAGTACTCTAATACTTTCAATAAATTCTTCCCGTGTACGCCCGTGGGCGCAGAAGCATCTTTTGTAAAAGTATCTACATACACTTTCAAAAGCGGTAAATATTCTGGTTTGGATAACACTGAGATTATCTTCCCCGCACGCGCCATGTCTGAAGCAAACCCTGCTTGACAGGTCTGAAATAAAATAGCAGTCAACACGCTGGCTTTCGACATCTGACGCGCTTTATTGGAATAATTAAAACTTTGTATGCATTCATCTAAAGCCCGATCTTTATCCCAAGCCTGCCATTGACAATAAAATTGTGTCGCTGCATCCATCGCTTTTTCAATTTCATATTCTTCATCCAATGCAAATAATAAAAATAACATTGCAGAAATGCTTACATCCACGTTGGCCCAAGAACAATTACCCGTCGTTTGCGGTTCAATCGGAATTTTTCCTAATGGTTCTAAGTCCAAGACACGGTTAATCCCAGCATGAATAAATTCTCTTGTTTGACGCTTGTAAATTAAACCCATTATAAAATCATTGTCCATCAAAACCGATTTATTCATTTTATAAATGTTGACACTGCCTTCACGGTGACTGTTTTCACCGCGATCACATTTTACTAATAAATCTTTATATTTTATTAATGTAATCGCATGCCCGGCATAACATACAGGAAATAATAGTAAATCTTGATGTTCCAATAAAGCATAAATTTCTTTTTTATATCGCTGAATTTCCAAGGTATTTTGTTGATAACGAATTAAAGCAGAAGCAACTTGAAAAGCATTCATCATGCGGCGAATGCTATCAAAATAAAATCGAAATTGCCGTCCAGAAAAATTATTTTGATAACGTTCCAATGAGTCAAAAACAATATTCAAGGTGAATTCTAAAAAAAATCCTGAAAATTCAATTTCAATAAAAGAACCTTTTTCATTAACAATATCGACTTCACCTTGTAGCTCAAACCGATGTCCCAATAATTTAGTATTAATGAAATCTTGGGTAAAAGAAAGCGAGGCACCATATTCCATCAATAAATTTCTTATTTCATTTTGTCTACGCAATAAAGGATTCACCATCACGGGCTCACCTGCCAACGTCGCTGCATTAGAATTGGCTTTGTTTTCCAAAAATAATTCACATAAGGCTTGATTGGCATTGTCCACCGCCCAATGCAAGGGCGTTCGCCCTGTTAAATCAGCTTTATTAATTTGCGCACCGTGAGCCAATAATATTTTTGCAATCTCAATTCGATTAACGATGGCTGTTTCAATGAGCGGCGTAAACCCATATTCATCCATTTGATTCACCTCTTCCCCCGCTTGAATTAAACGGGACACATTGTCTTGTGTGCCATAAATAATTTCATCTGCCAGGGTCATGAGATGAGGCCTTAATCAAAGAGGACGGGGATTAAAACGCGGTCGGTTACCCGGTCTTAATTCATTTTGATATTCATTGCGTGCCGCTTCTTCACTTTGTGGATTGATGCGAGGATCAGGATTCACAACAGGATCCGTCATGCCATCGTATCGCGGCGATTCTAAATAAGGGTGGCTTTTAAAACCTTGGGAAGCAGGCGAAAATTCATCGCTATGCACATTTTGATAATTTTCGCGTTTTGATTCTTTGTCTCGATGCGTGGAAGCATCCACTTGTCCGACTTTCGATTCTTCTTTTCTCATCCCTTTTAGCATTTCATCCATTTTTTCGAAATCTATTTTTTCAGATTGCAAGGATACCGTGTGAGCCGTCGCCTCTCCTTTTAATTTTTTTACTTCAAATTGTCGACACAGTTCAACCATAATTTTTCAAAACCAATCTAAAGATCAAAAGATCAATAGTATAAATATAGTCACATCGAAACAAAATCATAATAGCTCGATCCTAGAAAACGCTTGGAATTCTTTATTTATTTCACGGCTATTTTCCAACACGAGTCTCGCCGCTCGTTTCCAACGTTTTATCCTTTTTAAGCATTGTGCTTCTTTTTCAAGTAGGATTAAACCCGCTCTTACTACATCTACTTTGCTATGAATACCCAATGTTTTTTCAAACTTTTTATTTTTTTATTATCGTTTTTTTGAATCATCAAAAGGATACCCATAAACAACCTCAAACTATATTTTGAATATATATAGAATAGAACATACTAGGTGAAAAATTTTAAATTTTATTTTGGCGCGCCCGGAGAGATTCGAACTCCCGACCACCTGGTTCGAAGCCAGGGACTCTATCCAGCTGAGCTACGGGCGCAAACAAAAAATCAAAAACTTGGCGCACCCGGAGAGATTCGAACTCCCGACCACCTGGTTCGTAGCCAGGTACTCTATCCAACTGAGCTACGGGTGCGTAAATACCAAAACTTACATCTTCTGCGTAAATTCTAAAATAGTATTTATATGAGAATAAAGATGGCGGAGAGAGAGGGATTTGAACCCTCGATGGAGCTTTTGACCCCATACTCCCTTAGCAGGGGAGCGCCTTCAGCCTCTCGGCCATCTCTCCACATCGCTCAATCAATCATAAAGCGAGGGAGTATAGCATTGAACAATCGAAGGTAAAACAATTCGAGATTGTGCTTACAACCGCGGGGATATTAAAAGAATCTTTGTTATTATTCGTTGATCGCCTCATCAAGCGCTTCCTTTTCCATTTGAATGCGTTGATATATTTCTTCACGATGCACCGTGACCTCTCTAGGCGCATTGATCCCAATGCGAACCTGGTTTCCCTTTACACCCAGCACCGTTACAGTAACATCGTCACCAATAACCAGGGTTTCTCCTACTCGACGTGTTAATATCAACATGATTTTCTCCTAACTAAATTCCTATCTATAAGCACCCTAAAAAATCATTTTTAAATTTAAACAAATCTGCTATATCTCTGGGTACATGCTATCTTTCGCATCTCCATCTATAAATCATCATGAAAATGAGGTCTTCCGCTTCTAAATCTGTCCTTTTTTATCAAAAAAAATCTCTTCCAAGCTTTCTATTGTACCGTGCTTAGCTTAAAGAAATATTAAGAAACTCGGTATTCTTTAAAAAAAGTTTAAAATTTCAGAAGGTTTTTCGTAAAAACAAAAACTCAGAAATTCTCAACAAAAATCATCTTTTTATTTTTTAAAAAAATAATATAATATGCTATAATTTACCTCATTTTAAAAATTAGGAATAATTTAACTTATGACGAAAATATTAATCTGTGACTCCGATGAAAATCCTCTTAAAACTGGTAATAACGACAATATTAAGGTCAATAAAGTAATCCTTAACCCTACGTCGACTGTAGGTGACTTACGTCGATTTTTAGCAAGGACCTATGGGGATGAAGGTTTCAACACTTATAGTCTTAGGTATTAC
>MGYM01000037.1:0-1676 GCA_001801745.1 Gammaproteobacteria bacterium RIFCSPLOWO2_02_FULL_38_11 | reverse complement strand
CCGAGACAGTAAATAGTTATTTTGATACTATTCCTGATAACGAGACGCCTTTAGCTAACTTAGTATTAGAAGAAAAAGAAAAGATACGTCAGAATTTTGTTTTTGCTAAGCGTCCCCCTGACATTGTCATCGCAATTACCGATCCTCGCTTCAAACCAAAAAAAACAGCAACGGCACAAGCTGATGCAACACCACAAACAACATCCTCTGCTACCACAATACAACCAACGGCATCCTCAGCAATACCGCAAGCAACAGCTTCTTCACCTACTAGCACTTCTACACAAACAAAAGCGCCCGTAGCCACACCTGAAAAAACTCAAGAACAAAAATCATATGAACAATATAAGGGAAAACGTTTTGCTGAACTGCCAGTAGAACTCCAAGAAAGCATAAAAAAGAAAGATAGTATTACGAATAGGCTTATCAAAAAAGATGAATTTCTGTACGGCCTTGAAGCATTCTGGAATGCAGAAAATTATGGAAATAAAGGTTCGCGCGAGGTAAACGATGAAGATAGCCTCCTCTCTTCCTCTTCACCTCTTTTACTTAAAGAAATAAAAGCCTGCCCTGCCCTTGTTGCTTCAACAGAACAACCACAAAGCGCATCATCCTCTCGCACTTATTCACGTTGATATAAACAAAGCACAAAAGACGTCATCATATTGTCATCTTCCTGTCATCAACAATATCCTATAAATAGGATAACGCAGCTGTTATCTTAAATTTCTGGAGATAGGATGATGAAATTAAAATTTATTTTTCTTTTTTTTATTTTAAGTATGACTATCCAAGCATGGGCTACGGCTGCTCGCTTCATAGTTAAATTTTCTAATAACACGCACGATGATATTCCTCTTGTATTTGAAGGAGAACGAGGAGGAAATTATCTTTGTAACAGAAATACAAGTTTTGTTATACCAGCAGGTCAACAAACTGAGCAGCACGTATGCTTTGCATATAGAGCCCCTCCTATAGGCCAAGATGCTTACGCTTATATTTTTAATTTTCATCATGAACATGATAGAAATCAAATAATTAGATTTTCAGCTGATGAATACTATAATTTTCGTATTTACAACTCATGGACCACTTACAAAGTAGTCACCGGCTATTTCGACGAAGATTGCTTTGAATGTGCGTATAATGACACAATAAAGATAACTATACCCATTAACTTTGAATCAAAATAAATTACTGATTTCAGGCCAAAAGCCTGACAACTGATGTGAATTGTAATAACACTCGCATATCCTATATCCTCACATCTGAAAAGTGAGAAAAAGAAATGATTCCATTGTGGGAGAGGGAAGTTTTTGTGATAAGCAACAGATAACCACAGCTGTTATCTTAAATTTCTGGAGATAGGATGATGAAATTAAAATTTATTTTTCTTTTTTTATTTTTAAATATAGCTGCACAAGCACAAGCTGAACACCTCACGGTTCAGTTCTATAACGACACACACGAAGACATTCCTCTTTTATTTGTAGGAGAGAGAGGAACCGATTTTTGCGGTAAAAGCACAAGTTTTATTATCCCTGCCAATCAACTCAGTATGCTTGATGTATGCTTTACCTATAGAAATAAAAATATTTCAGACAACTATGCTTATATTTTTAGTTTTCGTTATGAAAATGATAGGAAACAAATAATTAGTTTTGTAGGCAATTCCT